>DATJAL010000050.1 GCA_035516255.1 Chitinivibrionales bacterium
CGCGCCATTCAGCACGACGCGGTCTTGACACTATCCTTGTTTTTAAATTGCCGGCCCGCTATGGCGCGGCCTTTTCGCTGGCGCGATCTTGACTTATTCTAATTTCCTGGCTGCCGTGTCATGGCCTTTTGCAAAACAACGTGCGGTTAACCTGCCGACGCGGGAAACGCGACCAAGGGGAGCGTTTGGAACCCGCGTTCGGTCATGAGTTTAACCGCTTGTTAGCATTTCCTTGTATTTGAATTACTTTTTGTTTCTTGATTCAATAATTTTATCCCTATTTATTTCACTGCCGTTCTCAAATAACATTGTGGCAATGAATCTTTCCAACAGCAGATCTACTGAAGCTATTATTGCAGTTTCCAAATTATTATGCTTTTCTAAACCAACTTTGTTCATTATCCATGTAATCCCACCTTCGGGGAGTCTTGCACTGGTATCACGTTCCAATTTAACTGAATCTATGAACCTGGCTTCAACATTAAATCCATAACATTCTCTTATCTTGGGATTATCACAAATAGTTATGTCCATTTGTAATGAACCTAATTCAACTCCGTGAACCCATTGAATTACAGTTGCACCTATTCCATCCTTGTTCAATTTGTCCTTTATTCTTCTATTGATATTCCGTTCAAGTTCTTCCCATTCATTTGGAGCAAAGGCTACGACTTTGCTATAGTCATGAATTACCACAGCTATTTTTACTGATTTAATTCCATCAAGTTGAACCAACGAGGAAGTATCCGGCTCGGAATTTAAAGCCAGTAATAGAATGAAGTAAGGTAGGTAAATTAGAATTGATTTCATTTTTATTCTCAATGCTAACGCCGCGCTAATATGCCGGACTATGACCGCATTTTCCTGCCGCAAACCACCAATCTTGTATGAAGAACCGACCGCACGCGAGCCACGGCCGTTTGCAAATGCGGACGGTCATGATTTAGCGCGTTGTTAGACCTTGATATCTTATTTTAATTCCCATTTAAATGGAGTTTTCTTGGGTAGTAATTCAAGTTGATTTTCAGTTATTCTTAAAAACATGAACTTTCTTAACGAATCAGGTAATGTTTTGTCTTTTGTTTCGGATATTTTCAAATTAACAACAAATGTATCCTTCCGCTGCTGATAGGTACCAGAATAACGATAAATCAGATCTGAATATTCCAATTTAGTTCTTATCAAATCCTCAGTCTTCTTGCTTTCTAATGGTCTGTTTTGATCTGTAATTTTGGACCGCTGGTAACAGCACGTAGGAAACTTATCAAATACAATTGAGTTCTGGAAATATACTGTTGCTGTATCCGATTCTGAAATTGTGTCTGAATTGTTGATATAATATCCCACAGTTATGTCCCGACCAGAAAAGGCCGTGAAGGCAATAAATAACGGTAATATTAGTATGCAATTGTTCATAATTTATGGTCTAACAGATATTAGTCTTTAAACGACATAAAGAATTAAGTCGGCAGACGACATAACAATAATTATTAACCGGTAAAGGGATCATTTCTAAAGGAACCCGTTTATGCCCCAACAGGCGACAAATACGCTCTTGACCGACTTCAGCATTACCTTGCAAAATCTACGTATTCCAGAACCCAAAAGCAAGTTTTATGTCGTATGGGTCAAGCGGTTTGCTGCGTTCTAGATCGGCGTGCCTTTTCCGCAGGCCTCTCAGGACAGGGTTTCGGCTGCAGAGCGGGGCCGATGTTCCGCACGGTACAGGAACTCTCCGGTCATTCTGACGTATCAACAACCATGATCTACACCCACGTCCTCAACAGGCCGGGCGTACCGGTCCTGAGTCCAGCAGACGCCTGACGGCCATAATAAATTCCCTTGATCCGGAAATTTCCCGCACTTCTCCCCTTCCCTATCTCCCCGTTCCGTGTCCGATATTCGGTGAAATCGTGAAGTTCAAGCGTGCTTTGGGTTTTGTGCAACGCTTCACATTTACGGGAAAGATAGGGGTATTTGGGGGTATTGGCGGCTTTTTACAGGGAACGTTCACAAATTAGAAAACCCCCGAAAAATGCTGAATTTTGCACTCTTCAGGGGTTTTTATTGGTAGCGGGGGCTCGATTTGAACGAGCGACCTTCGGGTTATGAGCCCGACGAGCTACCGGACTGCTCCACCCCGCGGTAAATCGTATCAAAATTACGTTATGCTAAAATAATACCTAATTCCCCTGGCCTGCAAGTACTTTATTGGCGCTGATGGAGGATTACTTTACTTATCGAAATCGCCGCCGAAGAATTCCTGCGGCGACACGGGTGAAACGCGGAGCGTTTTAGATCGGTCGAGCACCACCTCGCCCGGCGGAGCGTGGCGGCGCTTGTGGACGAACCGCGCTTCGGTGACGCTCACCTCGGCGTAGGAGGTGTGTTTGGCCTTCGAAAACCAGACCGCGAAGGAAGCCGCCTTGAGAAGGACGGACTTTTCGGGCCACGGCGCGTTTTTCTGCCGCCGGATGAGCACATGCGATCCGGCGCTCGCCGCGACGTGCATCCAGACGTCCCACGGTTTTGCGAAGCGCGTGGTGAGCTCGTCGTTCTGAGCGTCGTTTTTCCCTATGTAAACGTCCCATCCGTCAATGCTGTAATGCCGGTAGGGCGCCGCCTCGGCCGCCGCTGCCGCCTTCTTGGCCTGCTGTCGTGGAAGAACGCCGAGGTCCTGGAGCTTTTCCGTGGCGGCAGAAACTTTTATTTCCAGCGCCCCTGTTTCGGACGGCGGGTATGATCTCGCCTTCTCCAAATCGTCGAAAAGAGCGACCAGCAGGGATTCCTCATCACGCGTTTCTTCAACCTTTTTTTCGATGATGGCCAGCCCGCGCTTCCCCTTCTTTGCTCTTGTGTAGTAGTGCCGCGCATTGTCAAAAACGGAAGCGGCGGGATCAAGGAGTATCTCCTCTTCTTTTTGCGTGTGGATGTTTTCAATCATGCAGCTGGATGCGCCGCGAAGGATCTTTTCGGGGTGCGCGAGCAGTGAATCAGCAATTTGCGAAAAAAGAAAATGCCGGCTTGCCTCCGCCAATTCTTCTTCCTGTTTTGACAGTTTGACCCTTACTCGCTTAAGCGCCTTTTTTGCCACAGAGATCAAATGCGCAAGCTCTTTCTTAAGCGCTTCAACGGGATCTATCGGAGTCGATGTTTCGAGCATCATTTTCTTGACTTATTCCCTGAATATTGATACAATGAAATTATAATAGGCTTCATGATTTCAACTCGAAGGGCAGGCCGGCCGACCATGATCAACACTCTTGAAATCAAGTGCCCGCATTGCAAAAAAACATTTGAACTATTTTTAAGCAACAATGCGTCAATGGTGATTCTCAATTGCCCGCTGTGCGCGACACCGCTCATCTATTACAAGACGCGCTGCTTTGTTCTTAACAACAGTCAGATTGATCGGATCAAGAAAAGCCGCCAGGATTCCACTGTTCTGAAAATACTGCACAGCATTGAAAAAGAACAGCCCAAGTATTCACATGCGGCGGGCCAGGGGGCCGACCATCGCGCGATGTATGGTTCGCAGTCCTCCTCATTTCTGCCGGGCTCCGATTACATCACCAGGGACGACATCATCAACCTGCGCATCGAACTTGAAACGTGCCCAGACTCCCAGCAGTTTATTGACAATATGTAAAGCCTCCCCTCCCTTATAATGCAAAAAGGCCGCGGTGACGCGGCCTTTTTGCTGGTTGTTTTCCGGATAAACGGTCTATTTTGTGATACCCACCGTGCCAAGCAGCCTGGTGTTCCTCGATCTTCCCGCCGCGTCCGTATATTTAAGATACAGCATCGCCCGATAAACGCCCGCCGCGACCTTCACCCCTTGCGCGTTCGAACCGTTCCAGTAAATGTCGTAATCGTACGCGCTCGAATCAGATGACGCCCAGCTCGGAGGAACTATCCCGGCGGATTTCGTGCTGTCCGCCGAAATCACCAGGTTCCCCACCACATCGTAAATCCCCAGATATCCCGTCACCTTCTCACCCGTCGCAGGCGCGATACGGAACGTCATCACCGTGCCAGCACCGTCCTGCCTTACCCATTGCCGCGCGTTCGGCTGGTGCGCAAGCTGCAATACTCCGGGCCTCTGCCGCACAAACGTCGCGCCTGACGGATTGGGCACCACCAGTATTGCATTGGCCGGCGTGCTTTTCACCGTCACACGCACTTTTTGGTTGTCAACGACGGGTTTGTTCAACAGCGGCGGGTTCCGGTCTGTGATGAGCTGCAATGAATCTGATGTAAGGCTCAAGAAATCTCTTGAGGTTAAGTCCTTCGTCTGTGTTGAATCCTGCGTGTCCAGCATGTAAAATGACACCCACAAGCCGTTGTTGTCCTTCTGATAAAATTTTATCCCCGCCAGCATCGAAGTGTCTTCCTCGAAATTTCCATTTTGGTCCACCGTCCATACCTGGAACACGTTCTTCGGTATCATGCTAAGATCTATATCATTGCCGTTAGTCCCGATCGGTTCAGAAAATGTCACCGTTACCAGGTCCTGCGTGCGGCTCGACGGTGAATTTATTGTCTTTACAACGCTCCATATGACCGGCCCAGCTCCATCCGTTACCGTGTATCCGTTCACCGAGGATATGCCGGACACTCCGCTTATTGTGAGCGAAGGTTTCCATCCGGTTTGGGGCACCGTCTTGTTGCTCTCCGATAACACCAATGTGAACACTGAATCGCTGCCAACTGCGCTCTGCAACAATCCCGTTGCACTGTCCACTGTCCCCACCGTCCCCGATGTCTGGCCGCGAATCGCAGACACATCCAACGTGTAAATCCCATTGGACAATTGTATCTTGGTTCCCGGAGACAACGTCACTTTCCGGTCAAACACCAGCGTTATCTCGTCCAGCAGTCCATTGCCGTTCGTGTCGGCCGTCACCGCCGACAACAGCGTCGCCGCACGGCCCGTGATCACCACCTTCGCGCTGTCGGAAACCGCCACGCCGCCCTTCCCGGTCGCCGACGCCGTGATATACCCGTTCTCGTCGTATTTTACGTCGCCCGTCTCGTAGAACACCCGCGGCACTCCCGTCGGCTGGTCTATCGCATGTAAAGTCCCGTCAACCGACCAGTTGCTGTTCTCGGGACCGCGGTAGTTTCCATACATATCGTAGCCGACCGCGATGATCAGCTTGGAGCCCGTCGGCGATACGAGGTACACCGAATCGATGTCCTTCCCGTTGAAGTCCTCCAACCGGATCTGCGCGAGCGCGCCGGGGTACACTTCAAAAGGCTCGGACGATGCGCTCAATACGTTCCCGCTGTTCTGCAAAACCACTGTTACTTTTTCCAAACTGTCCGGGCTCGCCGGCGCATAATACAGCACGTACTTCACCGTGTCTATGCCGTTCTGGAAGCACTCCTTCATGCTCGTGCCCATGTTCACCCCGTCCACGATCGGGTTGGGCCTCCCGCCCGTGCCCAGCGCGTTCTGGTATGTCGTGGTGTCGCACCATGTCCCCGGCACCAGGCCGTCCTTGTTCCGTATCCGCGTCACCGCGACGATCGTGTCTCCCGCTATCCGTTGCGCAGGCGGCGTCAGTATCTCCGTTTCGATCGACACCGGCGGACCCACCGTGAAGGTCGCGTTGAGAAAGTCCGGTTTCGTGATGTTCGTATCGCCCAGCGTCACCCGGATTATTCCCACCCCCGGCGTGTCCGGCGAGAACGTCCACAGGTTCGCGTTGTCCGGCGCCGCCGGCGTCATGCGCAAGGTCGGAGAGTTTTCCCACTTGGCGTACACGTCTTCCCACGCACCGTTGTCCGACCGCTGGCCCAGCACCCGCAGCGTCGCGTCCTGGTTCGTGTTGATGTTGAGGTTCGTAACGTCGTTGCCGTTGACGTCAACGATCCGCAATGCGGTGTAATAATATGCGAGAACCACAGCAAGCGTCGAGTCCTTGAGTCCAGGATAATCCAAGCTTGTCGCAACCACACGCGCCGTGTCTTTGACGCCGGACCTCGTTATGATTCCCTGGCCAAGGCTCTTCTGCCCGTCCGTCACTGTCACCGCCAGTGTGTCACGGCTCAACCAACCGGTATTCTGCGAAGCACTAATGAAATTTCCATATTTGTCCCGGATGACTGCATACACTAAACCGGTCGTCGCGGTATTTGCTATGTGCACGGTGTCCTCGGGATTGTCCTTGTGCGGCGACGCGGCAGCGTCGGACGTCGGCTCGAGTGACAGATGGTCGGGCTTGCCAGGAAGCACCGTCACCTTGATCGTATCAAGATAGGGCTGGCCGCCCGGCGCCTGGAACTTCGCTATCACATAGATCGTATTATTTGCCCGTGTCGCATTCAGCGTATCCTTGTAGCCGCCGGTCGCAGGCGTCAACGTTCCGGTCGGAACATCAAGGTTCCCGGTGAACTCAAAAATGCTCCATGTCACTGGTGAAGATGCGCTCTCGTATTGGCTCAGCCAGTCATTCGCACGGTCGAACACCTTTGCTACCATCTGCAATGGTTGCCCCGCGGAGTCCCATATCACCTCGGAAGGGTTTGGGTACGGAACATTGGCTCCGCCCGGCGCACCGGCTGAGGGATACAGCACGATATACCGAGGCGCGCCCATGGTAACGATCACGCGCACGGAATCGGGCGTGGCTGTGCCTAATGTCACCTTTATCCAGGCAGTGCCCGTGTCGGCCGGCGCGATGTCCCAGCTCCGCGACGAGCCAGGCGCCGGCGTCGCGTTGCGCAGGCCCGATGTGGCAGACCAGTTCGCCTGCACCGGCTCCCAACCTTGGCCGTCGGAGCGCAGGCCCAGCACCTTGAGGGTCGTGTCCTGGTCGATGGTCATGTTCAGGTTCGATATATCGGTCGAATCGCGGACTACGATGCGCAGCGCGGTGTACGTGATGTTGCTGATCACCACCAGAACGCTGTCGGTGAAACCAAGAATGCTGTCCTGCGCCTGCACCCATGATTGGCCCAGATTTACCTTTCTGGTCATGACGCCTTGGCCGAATGTCACGTCTCCCCGTTGCACAAGAATGGTCGAAGCGTCCCGGGCGACCCACAGCGTGGGATTCGAAAACGCCACGAAATTTCCCCATTGGTCGCGCAGAACCGCGTAGGCCGAAACGGTCGTGGCATTACCGGCGATCGTTACCTGGCCCGCGCGGTGCGCGCCGGTCGGGTCATTGACAAACGCTGTCCGGCCGGTGGTATCGGGCTCGATCACAAGCTTGGCCGCAGGGCCGGGCGCAATGGTAAGGTTGATTGATTGCGAAACCGTAATCCCGTTCTGCGAAAACGTCGCGGTCACCTTTACCGTCTGGTACGCCTTGTAACCGGTAAACGTCACGAAGTCGCCGGTATATTTGTTCAGCGTGCCCGTGTTCGTCGCGCCGGTGAGTTCCTGGATGGTCCACGTGATGGGCGCGTCGTCGCGCTCGAAAGCGCTTAGCCACTGGTTGCTGACTGAAAACAGCTTGGCCTCCAGCGGCAGTCCTTGGCCCGCCACGACCGTCTTGACGGGCGGATAAGCCAGGTTCGTCCCCACATTGGGAGTGCCGCGGGCGGGATAGAGCGCCATGTGGTCGGGCAAACCGTAGCTGAATATCGCGACGATCGAGTCCGAAACCTGCTGTGCCCCCGAACCCCAGATGATGAAGATCTTTCCCGTGGCCGGGTTCACCGGCTGGAATCGCCACGAAATCGCGTTCGGCGGCGCCGCGTTGTCAAACGCCATACCCGGGCTGTTTCCCCACATCACCTGCAGGTCCATCCACTGCCCGTTGTCCGAACGCATCCCGCGCGCGGACAGCAGCGTGTCCTGGTCGGTGCGCATGACGAGCGAATCAATCGGAACGTTCCCGCGCACCACGATCTGGATCTGGGTGAAGGTGACGGTACTCAATATCACCTGTAAAGAGTCCTTGAGCCCGCCCTGCGTCGCCACGACGTAGGTTGAGGCGTTATTCGGCGTCTGGCGCGTTATCTCGCCTTCGCCGAGGCTGACGCGCGCCGGCGCCACGGTCACCACCGAAGCGTCGCGCGTGGCCCAGCTCGCCAGCAGGGCATGACTGTAGAAATTGCCGTATGCGTCCCGCAGCACCGCATACACGCTGTCCTTTTGCGTGGAGCTCGGGAACGTGACGGAGCCCATGCGGTTGTCCGCGTTCAGACTCACCAGCGAATCAGGGCTCGCCTCGATCAGCAGGTGCGTGGGAGGGCCGGGCTTGACATACACCTTCACCGTATCTAGTAAAATTCTGTTGGGGTTGGTCGGATCCACGAACTTGCCCACGATATAATACCAGTGATAGGCATCTATTCCGTAAAACACGTTGTGATCGCCCTGCGGCGTTTGCATATGACTTCTCATGTTGGACATTGCCGGAATCGGCGTTACCGTCCACGTGACAAGCTGGGCGTATTCGGGGTGCACGCCGCCGGTGTCATCGGTGACTATCGCGAAAAACTGCATCGAGTCGCCCGCAGCGATCGTGTCGGTTTTCGGTATGGTGTTCATGGAAAGCACCGTCGGAGGGGCGGTGATGATGTTCGAAGTGACCTCGATATCCGATCCCACTGCCTGACGCTCGCAGTAGAACACGTCGATGGTGGCGGTGCTGCCGTCAACGAGCCCGAGGGTTACAACAGGTTTTGCCAATGATCCTGTTGCGGTATCGCTCATGTCGTCATTATTAAAATGTTCCCACACATAGGCATTCCCGTTGTTGAGAATAAAAGCCCCATGCACCGTATTGTGAATGCCGCCAAGGTCAAGAACAAGCCTTTTATTGATGAATACCCACATGTCGTCGTCGCCGCGGAATTCGAAGGTCAGTGTGTTGGCCGGCGTAGTTCCGTTTGTATATTTAAAATTTCTATGAATATGGCATGCAAAAGAATAGTTATGGGTGTTATACCCGGCTGCGGCGGGATCGGTGCGATTAAGAGGCTGACCATTATAGTTTATGGTCGGATCCGGAAGATTGGGCGGCGTTTGGAAACCGCTGGCATCAAGAGGAAAAAAATTGCCATTCTGGTACCGATATTGGCCCACCGAACCTGCGACATAGTTAAAGGTAAGGTTCTGTTGCACAAGGATATTTTTATAAGAAGTGTCATAGGTGGCAGTGGTAAGTTGCTGGAGCGTCTTTCCGCCGTTTGCGTAGATTGGCCTGTCATAATCGTTTCCCTGCCTCCACTGGCGCCACCATTTTCCTATTTCCCAGCTATACAAAAGAGAATCTCCTCTGATCGGAAGCCCATTCTGATCAAGAGTGTCCTGTACCAGGTGAATTCTCCAGGTACCGGGGTTTGTGCCTGAATTGAAATCCGGGCAGCTTCCATCCGAATGAAAATCAAAAATGTCGATGGGAACCTGCAGGGTCGCCGGATAATTCTGGGCCTGGACAATGGTGACGGCAGCCAAGGCGGCCGCCGCGGCAAATAGTTTTTTCATCTTCATAATAAGTGAATCCCCCCTGGTCCTGGTAAACCTCATGGCATTAAAAACGATATATTTATTGAATTATACCACAAACTTTCCTAAAAAACAACGCACATTTTCTTACTGTTCCCTTTCGCGTAGGCTCAAATTAAATGTAACCGAATACCTAT
>DATJAL010000051.1 GCA_035516255.1 Chitinivibrionales bacterium
GAGGAATAATATTTCTTCCTTTATTTTTTCCAGCGGCTTGTGGCCCTCGAGCCGCTGGCGGTAGCAGCCCCGGCAGTGCAGGTTGCAGATGTCGGTGATCTCCACCCATCCCTGCGGATTGTCGTTGAGCGACCAGGGGAAACGGTAAAGGTCGCTTTTTTCCGGATCAGGAATATTCATGTTCATGGTTGCGCTCCTTGAGAGATTGTTTTTTCTGGCGGATAAGACGTTTATTTAATGCGAACAGCATGCCAATTATTTCACAGAACGGCGGATAATGGGGGCTTTTTGCTTAAAAGACTTATTCGCATTTCTGAAAAAAAATTCCTGATTTGCAAAAAAACCGGATGAAGTAAAGTCGCTTTAAAAACGGTTTTTGTTCTGTTAGCCTCTTGACCTGGTCTTTTTGCGTGTTTTTAGAAAGAAATTCCATGGCATTCCTTTTGCGAAAATTTCTTTAAGAATTCCAAGGACCATGGGGTAAAGTGAGGAGGTAGCGATGCGGCGCAATAATGGAAATTGTCTTCGCAAAATATATGGGGCGGCCGCCCTTTTAATTCTGGCTGCCGGGACCGGATGGGCCGCAATACAGGTGGTCCAATTCGGGGGAAATTTGGGGTTCGTCTATTCACCGAGTAATTTCACCGCAACAGTGGGCGACACGGTCCAATGGATCGGCGATTTCAGCGTGCACCCGTTGAGCTCGACCACCATTCCCACGGGCGCGCAGAGCTGGCATAACGGCGGCGGAACGTCCTTCCAATACGTGATAAAAGTGGCCGGGACGTACCATTACCAGTGCGACGTCCATTTCAGCATCGGCATGACCGGCTCGTTTACGGCGAACGGATCGGGTGTGAAGAATTTAGGGCAAAACGGCCGCTCGTTGCAAAACGGCGTTTTTCTGCTTGTGAACACGGGCAACCCAAGAATGCCCTCAATAACGTACGGCGTTCCCCAAGCCGGACCGGTAAGGGTTGAGGTTTTTGATCTGCTGGGGAACAGTATGTCCCTTGCCGTTTTCCGGCGTCAAGAGGCGGGAATGCATTCCGTACCGCTCGATGCGCGCTTTTTTCCCGCCGGCATTTACTTTGTACGATTGACCTGCGGAGAAACGGAATTGGTCAGGGCGATAAGGCTTGCGAAATGAAAAAAGCCGCGTTACACGGGGCGCCGGTTCAGGAGATCGTGATCCTCATCGCCCCTTTCACGGTGTCCCGATAGGGTGCCTCTATTTTCAGCAACCCGTTTTTCAACCGCGCGTGCGCCTTGCCGGGAACAATGGGACAGCACAAGGACTCGGACGTTACATAGTGGATGTCGCCCATAGGCGCGGATACATACATGCTGTTTTCGTTGAGCCTGAGCTCGATGTCCTTCCTTTTTACCCCGGGAAGCGCTATCTCAATGATTAACGTGTCGTCATCGTCGCTGGAATAACGGCAAATGTGCGGCGCCGTCTTTATTTTTTTCGCGTTCATTGGAATTCCCTTTGTCGGGAATATCAAGAAAAGGTTGTCGCGAGGGGGGAAAAGCGCCGCGTCAACCCGCGGGCTGGGCCAGGTTGACAAGATTGCCGCACGTGTCGTCAAAAAGCACAGACTTGATTCGGCCCATGGAAAAAGGCTCGCCCCGGAAGGCGACGCCCAGCTTCTTGAGGCGGCCGTACTCGGCGTCAAAATCCTTTGTGACCAGCATCAAGACCGGCATGCCCGCCCCGTACATGGCCTTCTGGTACGTTTGGGCCTGCGGGGATGCGGCAGCTTCAAGGACCAATTCCGCTCCGTCAACGCCTTCGGGTGAACTCACCGTCAGCCACCGGTATTCCCCCTGCGTGACATCACCCTTCTTCATGAAACCCAGGACCGTCGTGTAATACTGCAGCGCTTCATCCTGATTTTTCACGTACAGGCTTGCAAACTTTATGATCATAACGCCCTCCGCTCAAATGTGTGCATGTTCGGGTTTTGATGAGTCGCGCCGCCGGCTCGGCGCGTGTAAAGCCGTCCGTCCCGATTTACTATGCGGTCACTCGTGCATGTGCATATGCTTGTGGTGCCCGCCCCAGCCTCCGAGAACCAGTCGGATATAGGCGCCGTTCTGCAGGATCGAAGGCATGTCGGACACACGGATCCCATCGGAATACCAGCTTTTGTTTATGTACAGATCGAACAAATACCCGATCCTGAGTCCTATGGCCAGCCCCTTGTCCCCGTCCTTTGATGCGAGCACGTAATTGCTGCCGAGTCCGAGATTGAGAAGCGGCGTCAGTTGCCCGATGAATGAATTCGGTTCGGTGGAAGCAAGCAGCGATGCCAGCGTTTTTGAATTGTCCCTGAAGTAAATTGAATTGCCGCCCACGCCCAGGCCGAGATACGGGTACAGGCTGACGGGCCATTCGGGAGGGAGTGAATTGAACCCCATGTTCCACACTATTTCGCCGGCGCACAATGTCACGCGGACCGGCCCGTTTACATTGTCTCCCCAAATCCTGAACATGATCGCGCTTTCCATGACCAGCCGGCGATAGTCTTTATACCCGCCGAGTGAAAGCGTCCATGCCTGTTCGGGAAAGGCCGAAAAGCCTGAGGATTTTAGGAAATTGTTCAATTGCCCGAAGTCAATCCAGGAGAACCCGGGGCTGATGTAGCCGAACTGGTGGGTCGGCTTCATCATTTTCATCTCCATCGAATCGTTCTCCATGGAGTGCGCTGCGGCAATGCTAACAAAGGCGGCCAGAAACAGCAGGACGAACCTTTGTTGAAAAGCTTTCATAAATTCCTCCCTGTTGACGGTGTGCTTTGGTTTTCTTACTCATTAACCTTTCGCAATTCCTGTTCCAACCTGGGAAAAGGGATTTGCATTTATTTATTAACAGGGGAAAATGTCAATGGTACAATCGGATATTCCTGTTTTTGCAAAAGAGATTATCAAAAATGGTATTCTTACGGGAAAGTGTCCGTGGAAAGCAATCCGGGTAAAAGCACCGGTTGAAAAGCAACTAGTCATAAAGAAATACGCGGGACAAGGCACGTTGCTTGCTTATTATAGTTGACTGTTACCATCGACCCGTTTCGATAACGAAGGGGCCGGAGAGGGCGCAATAAGAATCGGGGGAAAAAATTATGAACCAAACTGGGACACCGGTGATCGAGAACGATGCCTTGCTCTCCGAAGACTATTTCCAAAAAATGCTGATTCACGAGCGCAAACGGACCGAACGTTTCGGCCGGCCCTTCATGCTCATCATGCTTGACGTGGGCCGGCTGGTTGAAAAACGGCGGGAAGCAAACGACATTCTTTTTCAGAACCTTGCCCTGGCGGTAAATTCCTCCACCCGGGAAATCGACCTGAAGGGCTGGTACATGCGCGATAAGCTTATCGGCATTTTGTGTCCCGAATTCAGCAGGGCCGACAAAAACTGGATTCTCGAAAAGCTTGGGCAGAAACTTGCCGCGTACCTGGAGCCCGACGAAGCGGCGGCAATCAAGATATTCTGCTTGTTCTATCCCGATATTGAGGAAAAGAACGCCCGTGGCGCAAAAGACATTGACATTGACGAACTGCATCCGGAATGGCGGGGGTTTTTCCAATCGTAAAGCCGCCATGCCGGACAGCGCATGCCCGATCACCATGGTTCTTGAGAACGCACCTGTGGATAAAGAAACGAGCCGCGAAAGAAATGATGAGGAAGGGGTGGAAACCTTGCCGTTTTACACTCCCTTGTCCCTTGACCTTGTTTCCGCACTGGCGGGCGACCGGCCGCTCACCGATCCCGAAAAAGCGGTGGTGGAGGAAATGCGGAAAAAGCGTGAGGAAAAGTTTTTTTCCGACCTCCTGTACGCCGTCACGCACCGTTTTTTTTCCCCTTCCGTCGCCGAGGACCTGTGGAACAAAATCCTGCGGCACAAATATGAAATGTCAAGCATCATGAAACGGAACATCCGGATCGCCGTCGCCTCGCTCGACTACCTTTCGAACCTTACCACGGAACTCCCTTCCCCCACGGTGAGCGACGAAGGGTATATTTCCAATCTCGTCTATCTTTCCGTTCATGACGGCCTCACCGGCCTGTTCAACCATTCGTCCTGCTTCCAGAAAATGGACGCCGAGCTGAAGCGGTTCACCCGCTATCATACGCCCGCATCGCTCCTCATGATCGATATCGACAATTTCAAGGAAATCAACGACCGGTTGGGCCACCAGGCGGGGGACAACGTCCTGGTGTCGCTGGGAAAAATTATTCGCGAGGAGGTGCGGGAGCCGGACATCTGCTGCCGCTACGGCGGCGACGAGTTTTCGGTGGTGATGCCGCTCACCAATTCAGACGAAGCCGGAATCCTGGCGGAGCGGTTGAGGGAACGGATCGCGCACAGCCAGTTTGACGGCAGCAGTCTGACGGTCAGCATCGGAGTGGCATCCTACGGCGACGACACCCGGACGTCGCAAAAGCTCCTGCAGAAAGCCGACACCGCGTTGTACGAGGCGAAACGCGGCGGGAAGAACCGGGTCGTGGTGAGCGCGCAGGAACAGCAAAAGGCCGCGTAGAAAGGAATGCCGTACATGGACATCCTGGATTTTGCCCTGGGTATCGAAGAGGAAGGCATGGCCCTGTACGCCGGCCTTGCCGAAAAGGCCGCGCCGCGTGAAATCGCGGGCATTTTCAGGTTTTTTGAAACCGAGGAGAAGCGCCATTACGAAATATTCGAAGCCTGGAAGAAAAACAGCGCGGCGCCGCCCGTGGAGGACACCGGTCTGCCGGATAAGGTCGCGGAGGCCTTCAAGAACCTGTCGCAGCAATTCGATGCGGCGGGCGTTCCCGCCCTCGACCACGAAGACGCCTACAAGAAGGCGTTGGGCGTCGAGGAGAAAAGCATAAAGTTCTACGGCGCGATGCAAGACGACATGGATGACGAGGAGCAAAAACTGGTGCTCGGGCTCATCATCCAGCAGGAGCACGCGCATGTGACGCTGATACACCAATTGATGGAATTCCAGCGGCACCCGAACGAATGGCTCGAAAACGCCGAATGGAACCATTACGAGGATTATTGACGTCTGCGAATAATAAACCCTTAAAGGAGACGGCATGAACCTGAACAATGAGCACTGCACCCCAATTGCAGCCGGAAGCGCTCCGCTGAGCGACCGGGATGAAGACGAGTATCTCGAATCCGTTGCCGGATGGGATCTGGTCCGCGAAACGCCGCACAAGATCAAACGGGAGATTAAATTCGGCACATACATGGACGGCGCTGATTTCGCGCACGAGGTCGCCGCGATCGCCGACGCCGAGAACCACCATCCCGCGATGCACGTGTATTATAAAAAGGTCGTCATCGAGCTGTATACCCATTCGGTGGAGGGGTTGTCGAAAAATGATTTTATCATTGCGGCGAAAGTCAATAATGCCCTGTAAGCTGCCTGCCTTTAGCTTCAGATGCTGACATTCTTTACTAAAGAAAAGCTCCACCACTTGTAATCATCGGGGCCTTCAGCCCCGAACCCCGACCCACTTTTCTTCTGCAGCCAAGAAAAGTAGGCAAAAGACGCCGCGCCCGCAGCGCCGCCGCGGCGAGGCCGCGGAACGCCCAGAGTATTATTATTTTGTAAAACGGAATTTAGCAAGAAGGGCCCGGAAGGCACAAGTAAACGTTACGGCGTCACCGAGACTGAAGCACTTGGCGGTGATTCCCCGGCAAGGTTCACCGCGGTCACGGTAAACCAATATTGCACGGCGGGGATGAGTCCCGGCAGAATGAATGGTGAAACCGCTTCCGTAAGGACGGTCGCCGAGTCCTTGACAAACGTATTCCCGGTAGCATAATACAGGTTGTACGACGCGGCGCCTGGAACGGCGTTCCAGCTTACCATCACGGTGTCGTTGCTCGCCGTCAACCCGCCGATGACGGGCGCGGCGGGGACCGGCGGCATCGGCGTCGCGGTCTGCGCCGCGCTCAGGGGCGATTCGCCCGACATGTTGACCGCGGTCACGGCAAACGCATACTGCGTTCCATTGACAAGACCGGAAACAAGCCCGGGCGAGGTCGCGCCGGCAATGACCGAGGCCGTCGTCCTGCTGACCGCGGATCCGGCTTGATAATAGAGATTGTACGAAGTCGCCCCCGCCGCCGCGGCCCAGGTCACCGTCGCGCTTGCGTCGCCGGCGGTCACGCCGCCGATGGCGGGCGCGGCGGGAACCGGCGGCATGGGCGTCGCGGTCTGCACCGCGCTCAGGGGCGATTCGCCCGACGCGTTGACCGCGGTCACGGCGAACGCGTATTGGGTCCCATCGGCGAGCCCGGTGATCTGCCGCGGGGAAGCCGCCCCCGTTATGACCGTTGCTGTTCCTTTGTCAACGGTATTCCCCGTCTGGTAATAAATATTGTATGACGTTGCTCCCGACACCGGGACCCATCCCACCGAAACGCTTGCATCACCCGGCGTCGCCCCGCTGATGACCGGCGCGGCCGGAACGGGCGGCATGGGTGTCGCGGTCTGCACCGCGCTCAGGGGGGATTCTCCCGATGCGTTGACCGCGGTCACGGCGAACGCGTACTGCACCGCGTTGACAAGACCGGAAACAATCTGCGGGGACGCCCCGCCGGTGACGACCGATGCCGCGCCGATGGCCACCGAATTTCCCGGTTCGTAGTACACGTTGTACGAGGTGGCCCCCGGAACCGCGGCCCACGTCAGGGTGACCGTTGCGTTTCCCGCGAGCACGGAGGAGATGAGCGGCGCACCCGGCGTGGGCGGCATGGGGGTCGCGGTCTGCACCGCGCTCAGGGGCGATTCGCCGGCGATGTTTACGCCCGTCACGGCGAACGCGTACTGCGTGCCGTTGGCAAGGCCCGTCACGGCCTGCGGCGATGCCGCGCCGGCGATCACCGCGGCCGTCCCCTTGACAATTGAGCTTCCCGCCTGGTAATACAGGTTATACGACGTGGCGCCGGAGGCGGCCGACCATGCCACGCTCACGCTCGTGTTGCCGGCCAGCGCGCCCGTGATGGCCGGCGCCGGCGGCACCGCGGGAAGCGGCGTCGCGGCAAGAGGCGCGCTCAGGGGAGATTCACCCGCGATATTCACCGCGGTCACCGCAAACGCGTATTTCGTTCCATTGGCGAGGCCGGCAACGGTCCGGGGTGACGATGCACCCGGAATCTGGGTAGCAGACGTCTTGACCACCGAATCGCCCGCCTGGAAATACAGATTGTACGACGTGGCGCCCGACACGGAATTCCATCCTACCGTCACGCTCGCATTTCCCGGGATGGCGCTCGTTATCGCGGGCGCGGCAGGCAGGGGAGGCAAGGGCGTGGCGGTTTGCACCGCGGAAAGGGGGGATTCTCCCGAAATGTTCACCGCGGCCACGGCAAAGGCGTATTGGGTCCCATTGGTCAGCCCGCCCACCGCCTGCGGGGAAGTTGCGCCGGTGATCACCGAGGCTGATCCCTTGACAACTGAGAGCCCTGGTTGGTAGTAAAGGTTATACGATGTCGCCCGCGCAGAGGAGCCGAACGCAACCGTCGCCGACGCATTGCCGGGCGCAACGGCGGTGATGGCCGGCGCCGCGGGTACTGCGGGCTGCGGGGTCGCGGTCTGCACCTGGCTCAGGGGCGATTCGCCGGAAACGTTCACCGCGCTCACGGCAAACGCATATTGTGTCCCGTTGGCAAGCCCGCTTACCGTCGCCGGCGTAACCGCGCCGGTGAGCACGGCGGCGGTCCCCTTGACAATTGAGCTTCCCGCCTGGTAATACACATTGTACGATGTTGCGCGAGCGGAGGGGCCGAATGTCACGGTGACGGCGCCGTCGCCGGCTGCGATGCCGGTGATCGCCGGAGCCGCGGGAACCGCTGGCTGGGGCGTGGCGGTCTGCACCGGGCTCAGGTCGGACTCGCCCGAAACGTTCTGGGCCGACACGGCAAACGCATACTGTGTGCCGTTTGTCAATCCGGAGACCAGGGCGGGCGAGACCACGCCGGCCACCTTCACGCCGGCCGCCTTGGACACCGTGTTCCCCGCCTGGTAATAAATGTTGTAAGAGGTGGAACCCGAAACGCTGCTGAAGCTCACGGTGACGCTCCCGTCGCCGGCAAGCAGGTTTGAGATGAGCGGGGCGCCCGGTACGGGCTGCTGCGGCGTGGCGGTCTGCACGGGCGAGAGCGGCGACTCGCCTGAAATGTTCACCGCGCTCACGGCGAACGCATACTGCGTCCCGTTTATAAGGCCGGCCGCCGCCTGGGGCGAAACCGCGCCGGTGACCTTGGTGAGTGTCGTTTTGTCAACCGTGCCGCCCGCGGCGTAGTACAAAATATATGATGTTGCGCCGGTCACCGCGGCCCAGCTCACCGTCACGGTGCCGTTGCCCGCGGCCGCGCTCTGGATCACCGGAGCATTCGGGATGGGGGGCATCGGCGTTGCCGTCTGGACGGGTGAGAGCCCGGATTCGCCGGCGCTGTTCTGGGAGCTCACCGCAAACGCATATTGCGTTCCGGTGGTCAGCCCGACCACGGTGGCCGGCGAGGCGGCGCCGGCGATTTTTGTTCCGGCGGTCTTGGTCACCGTTGCGCCGGCCGCATAATAAATGTTGTACGTGAGGGCGCCCGCGGCGGCGGGCCAGCTCACCGAGACCGCCGTGGCGGACTGCGGCGTGGCGCTGGGCGCCAGGGGCGCGGCGGGCAGCGTCGCGCTCACGGTGATGGTGATGGTCTGCGAGTCACTCAACGGCGGGACCTCGTTGTCGGATGCGAAAAAGGCGACGGCGTAGGTTCCCGCCTGGCCGTAGGCCGGGGTCCACGAAAACTGGTTCGCCGCGAGGGACGCTCCCGCGGGGGCGTTGCGCATGGAATAGGAGATGACGTCCTGGTTGGAATCGGTGGCCGACAGAACGAATTGCAGGGGCTTGGTTTCGGCCGCGAGCTTGTTGCCGATCGGGGCAAGCACCGGCGCGACGTTCACATGGACCACCGTGATCGAGACCACCTGTGAATCGCTCATCTGCGGGACGCCGTTGTCGCGTGCGTAAAACATCACCGAATAGGTTCCCGCCTGGCCATAGGCGGGGACCCAGGTGAACTGCGGGCCCGTGAGGGAGGCCCCCGACGGCGGGTTCTTGACAAAAAAGCTTATTTGGTCACCGTCGATATCCGTCGCGGAAAGGGAGAAGCCGAGTAGGCGGTTCTCGTTCACGGTTTGGTTGCCGGGATTCGCCAGCACCGGAGGCACATTGACATCGTTCACCGTTATCGAAATGGTTTGCGAATCGCTCATGGGCGGGGTGCCGTTGTCGGTGACGCGGAATTTCACGTCGTAGACACCTGCCGCGGTGTAGGACGGGGTCCACGAGAACTGCCCGCCCGCGAGCACGGCGCCGGCCGGGGCGCCGGCCGTGGAAAACGTCAGGCTGTCGCCGTTGACGTCGGTCGCCGACAGGGTGAATTGCAGAAGCTGGCCCTCATTAACGGAGCGGTTGCCCGGTGACGCAAGAACGGGCGCGATGTTGATTTTATTCACGGTCACGGTGACCAGTGCGGAATCGGCGGCCGGCGGAGAACCGTTGTCCTTTACAATAAATAATATCTGATATTGTCCGATTTGCGCGTACACCGGCGTCCAGGAGAACTGGTTGCCGGCGAGGGCCGCGCCGGTCGGAGCGTTCTGCATCGAATAGGAAAGGCTGTTGTTGTCGACGTCGGTGGCCGACAGAGTGAACGCGAGGGTCTTGCCTGCCGAAACCGATTTGTTTCCCGGGTTCGCAAGCACGGGAGGCGCGTTGACGTTGTTGACGGTGATGGTGATGCTCTGCGAATCCGCAAGCGGCGGCGTGCCGTTGTCCGTCGCGTAAAATTTCACCACATAGACGCCGGACTGCGTGTAGGACGGGGTCCAGTTGAAATGCGCGCCGGAAAGCGTCGCGCCCGGCGGCAGGGCTTCGGCGGAAAACCGTATGCTGTCGCCGTTGACGTCGGACGCGGAGAGGTTGAATGCGACAGGCTGGTTTTCGTTGACCGTTTTGTTCCCCGGGTCTGCGAGCACCGGCGCGACGTTGGCCTTGAGGACCGTTATGGCGACGGCGGCCGAATCGCCGAGCACGGGCGCGCCGTTGTCCTTCACGTAAAACATCACGGTGTATTGTCCTATTTGTGAATAAGCGGGGGTCCAGCTGAACTGATTTCCCGAAAGCGATGCGCCGGCCGGCGCTCCCGCCATCGAGTAGGTGAGCGTCTGGCCGACGTCCATGTCCGATGCGGCGAGCGCAAATGAAAGGTTCTGGTTCACCACGGCCGATTTGGCGCCGGGGTTGACGAGCACGGGCGCCACGTTGACATTGTTCACCGTGATCACGATGTTTTGCGTATCGGAAAGCGGCACCGCGCGGTTGCGCTCGCGCACCACGAACGACACCGCGTGCTGCCCCGCGTCCCAGTAGGAGGGCGTCCAGGAGAACACGGCGCTGTCGAGGCGCGCGCCGAGCGGGAACTGCGGCCCGAAGAAGAAGTCGAGCGGGTCGCCGTCCGCGTCGGACGCAACGAGCGTGAAGCGCAGGAGTTTGAGTTTGTCAACCGATTTGTTGCCGGGGTTCACGAGCACGGGCGGCCAGTTGTACGGGACCACTGTCACGGTCCATCCAAGGGAGGCGCTCTGCCTGCCGTTGCTCGCCGAAACGAGCACCTGGAATTTACCCGTGTCCCCCGCCTGGGGGGTCCACGTGATCCGGCCCGTGGCATCAATGGACATGGCCGAGGGGGAGGGCGGCTTTGCCAGCGCATAGGTGAGCGGCTTGTTCTGGGGGTCTTGCGCCTTTACCGTCGCGATGTAGGCCGAGAGAGCGACCACGGAATCGGGGACGGTCGACTTATCGTTTGTAAATATAGGAACCGAATCGCCCGGCGCGGTGACGAACATGCGCCATTGCGCGGTGTCGCTGCCGCCCCAGCCGTCCTGCACCAGCACCGCGAACGTGTCCGTGCCCGTGGCCGTCGGCGTGCACTGCAGCGTAGCGGTCGATCCGACTGAAACGAGCGAAGGCATTGTCGTGCCGGCGGCGGGCGACTGGAGAATTTTGAACTTCAGGGAGTCATTGTCCGCGTCCACGGCATGCAGCGCAACGGCGTAGGAGGTGTTGACGGTCAGGTGCGTGTCGAGCTGGCCGGCGGAAAATTTCGGCGGAAAGTTCTGCACGACCACCACCGTATCAAACGCGGCGTTCCGGTTGGCGCTCGAATCCACCGCGGTGACGCGCAGCGTGTCGGGCCCGTGACGCAATTTCACTAGAAGGCTGAAGTCCGGATACGCGACGGCGGCCGCCGCGCCGTTTATAGTCACCGACGCGAGACCGCTCGCGTCGGTGGCGATGCCGCGCACCAGCACCGCGGTGTCGCCGATGTGTTTGAGCGGCGCGGGATCCGAAATGGTGATGCTCGGAGGGGTTATGTCGATTGCGGCGGCCAGGTGGAAGATATTCAACGTGTCGTAGCCGATGTTCCCCTTGGTATCAACCGACTTTATCGCGAACACGTTCCAGCCTTCGGCGAGGAGCATCGAAATCACGTAAGTGCTGTCGGTTGGGTCGCGCGCCATGGGCGTGCCGTTGAGAAACTCCCCGGCGATTCCCGATTCGTCAACCACGAAGATCCGCACCTGGCACACCGCGGTATTCACCGTGTCGATTTTGTGCGGCGGGACGCGGAAAATCACCGTGGGCGGCGACCGGTCCAGGGCCGAGGCGTTGCAGACGACGGCGATGGTGTCCCGCGCGATGTTTCCCCTTGTGTCAACGGCCTGGGCCACGAGAAGGTTCGTTCCCGCGTTCAGATGGTACTGCCCCTTCCAGACGTCCTGCGTGCGGGAAAGCGCAGCGCCGTTGAGTGAAACGGACGCAACGCCGTTTTCGTCGGTCGCCTGGACATACACGGGGATGTCCTGCACGTTCACGCTGTCTCCGTTTAAGGGCGCAAGGAATACCATGGTCGGCGGCGTCGTGTCGGGCTTCAGCACAACCGCGATGTGGACGGTGTCGGCCGGGGAGACGATCCCCTTGTTGTCAAGCACTTTTATCGGGATGGTTTTCTGCCCGGTGTCATAATATACGGAGGAAATGGTTGCGTCGGCGGTGGTGTCCAGAAAATCGAATCCGTCGAGCGCCCATAAATAAGCGCTTATGGTTCCGCCCTGGTCCGACGCGGTGATCGTGATGGTGAACCGCGCGCCGGTTTCAACGGTGTGCGGCACCAGCATTCCCACGATGGCGGGCACGCTCTTTTTAATGATAAGCCTGATGCTGTCATGCGCGGAATATCTCCCGTCTTCGTCGACCGCCATGACGCGCGCCGTGAAAACTCCGGGACCGAAGACGTGTTTTACCAGAAAGGTGTCCTGGTCGGTCCCGGGTGTGCTGTCTTCGAAGACCGTGTCGTTGTCCCAGCTGAAATAGAATTTCTTTATTGCGCCTTTTTCGCCGCCGACCGTGGTGTCGCGGCATAGGATGCGGATCGGAATGGTGTCGTACAGATATCCCGTAAGGGAATCCTTTTCGAACACCACCTGCGGTCGGGAACCCGAGACGTAGCGCGCGGACTTCGCGTCGAAGGGGTTGGTGCGTTCGCAAAAGAAAAAAGCGCTCAGCAAAGAGGCCGTCAAAGCGGCGACGGCGATTTTTACATGGAACGGTTTCATCACTGCAGCTCTTTTATTGAAAGAACCGTTTCCGATTCACGGTATGTCGATTATTCCAGTCTTTATTTTTTGAGGCATGCTAATTGCATGCCAATAGTGACGGAAATGTGGACACCTAAGGGGAAGAAGAAACCGGAGAAATTATTAATAATTTAAGGCGATGTTGAAAATGGAAATCGGGGCGGGGTCCACCTCAGTGAACGGTTATTGAATATGGCATTTTCTTTACGAGATTTTAGCGAATTTAGGAAAATCGGTGAAGGGGGAATGGGGAACCTCTACCTTGCGACGCAAATTTCCCTCGGGCGGAAGGTCGTGATAAAGGAACTGGCGTTAAACCTGAAAAAAGACCCGTCCCTTGTAAAACGATTCGAAAACGAGGCGAAATCGGCGGCCGCGCTCGATCATGAGAACATCATCCAGGTTTTCGACTTCGGTGCCGACAACGGGTCGTTTTTCATTTCGATGGAATACCTTGACGGATGCAATCTTGAACAGCTCATGGCCCTGCGGCCCTTTCCGAGGGAAATCGGCATCATCGTGCTGCTCAAGGCGCTCAAAGGCCTCAATTACGCGCACCGGCGGGGCGTGGTGCATTGCGACGTAAAACCGGCGAATATCCTTGTGTCAAGGACGGGCAAGGTGAAGGTCGTAGATTTCGGCCTTGCGCACGCGACGTCCCAGGCCGCCGACGGGGGTGATCCTTCCACCATTTTCATCACGCCGGGATACATGCCCCCGGAAGTCGCGCGCGGGAGCACGATGCAGGACATCGCCCGGGACGTCTGGTCGGCGGGCGTGCTCGCCTATAAGATCGTAAGCGGGCGGCTCCCGTTTACCGGCCCAGATGTCCGGGCAACGGTCCATGCCATTGTCAATACGCCTGAGATTGACATACAGGAGCTGTGCCCCTGGCTTCCCGGCGACTGCGCCGCCGCAGTGCGGGCCTGCCTCCAAAAAGATCCCAAAAAGAGGCCCGCGGCCATTGACGGAATGATTGACTCCTTCAACGAGTATCTGTATGAGCTCGGCGTCCGCGACAGCGACAAGGTGCTCGTGGAATACCTGCAGGACCGGAAAAAGGCGTCCGTGGAGCTTGCCCGGCTTCTCGCGCAGTATCACCGTAATAAAGGCAACGAATATCTTGACTTAGGCGACATCGCCAGGTCAGAGACCCATTTCAAGGAGGCCGAACGGTTCGGCCCCGCCGCCCCGCTAAAAGAGGAACCCACCCGGCCCCTGCCGCCCGAGTACCGGGCAGGCAGGCAGGCGCGGCCCGCGCCTGCGGCGATCATGAACGGCATTCTGGCGTGGGTATCAGGCCTTGCGGAGCTTCCCCTGCAGACCATTTTAAAAATAGCGGCCATCGGTGTTGCCGTCACGGCGGGAAGCATTGCGCTCGCATTGTTCATCAGGAAAACCAACGCGGAAATCATATCGGATGTCAAGACCGTCGGGGGAGTTTTCGGACCGCACCCCGTTCAACAGGCGCCGGTGCGGAAACCGGCAATTCGCGATACGGCGCCGCAGCCCGCAAGCGCCGCAATGCTTGGCAAGGAAGACACCGCGTCGGAACGGGTTGCCCCTTTTACACACGTCAGGGAAAAAACCTCCCCCGCACCGGTTGCGGGCAAAGGTGCGGTCCGCGCGGCCGCAATGCGCGATCAGGGCCGCCTGGGAACGGTGAAGATCACCCTTGATCCGCCGACCGCGGCGGTGTACCTTGACGGAAAAAGAATTTTGCCCAATGATATCGCCGCTGGGGTGAAAGTGGCGGCGGGGTCGCACGCGCTTGCCGCGGCCGCAAGCGGATACAGATCGTTTACCGCGATCCTTTCCGTAAAGGCCAATCTCGTCCAGAGCATGCCGGTCGCGCTCAAGCCCATGGAACGGGGCGCGGGGTTTCTCCATGTGTATTCCTATCCCTGGGCGGGAATTTACATCGACAGCACGTACGAAGGGACCTCGCCCACGCAAACGCCGCTCACGCTCCCGGAAGGAATCCACAGCGTGATGATCAAACGGGACGGATACAAGCCGTATTACGGGATCGTTGCCGTAGTGCAGGGGGAAGTGGCTCGGGTAAAGGTGCGGCTCGAGGAGGTCGGGGCCGCCGCGCCGGCGCTTGAAGGATCGTCAGAATGAAAACATCAGCCGAGGCGATCCATTGACAAGGGAGACCGAAAGGGGAGCGGGCCGGATTTCCTTCCTGGCGAAGAGATAGATCGAGACCGGAACCAGAACCGCCGCGACGCAGGAACAGGCAGCGCCGGCGATAAAGTAATTCCTGCTCATCGAGTAGTAGGCGTCCAGCCGGCCTTGGTCGGGCTTCGAAAATGACCGATAGCTGCTGTAACTTTGATAACCGCTGTAAAAAAAGTATGCGCCGACTCCCAATCCTGCAACACCGCCGGCCAGCAGAACGGACGGAAGGACCGTGTTTTTCTTCCGCGCGATCGCGGGCACCGGCCGGACCGGGGCCGAAGCGATGGCCTCGAGTTTTTTTTCCAGTCTTGCTTGTTTAAAGACCAGGGCGATGTTCGGCGGGACCTCAAGAGTGTCGATGGACATCGAGGGGAATTTTTGCAGCGCGGTCTTGAAGATGCCTTTTGCCGTATCGATCCGGTTCAACATGGCGTAGGAGAAGCCGAGGTATTTGTAGCTCTGCAGCTCGTCGTCAAGGTCGGAGAGCTGCGGGAGCAGTGCGGTGAGGCTGTCCGCCGTTTTTTGATACAGGCCGTCCTCGTACCATCCGAGCGCGGCCTTGAGCCGCTCCCGGTCCTTCGCCTCCTCGGCCCGTGCCGGGCTGAATGTTCCGGCAAGTATCGCAAGCGCAAAAGTAAATAATGGCAGACGGTGAGATGTCATAATGATTGCCGGGTCACCGGTGCAGGGCGATTACACCGCTTCTTGCAGCGTTTCACGTAAGACCGGTTCGTTGTTTTTTATCGAGGTGCGGGCGGCGTCGACTTTCCCCCACACATTGCACAGCAGCACTCCGCGGATCCTGCCGTCCTTCAAATAATACACCACGCCTTTTTCGTTTTCCTTCTGCCAATCCTGCCGCGTCTCGAGGCGGCTGTCGATCTCGCCGACCGCCTCGTATCCCAATTCGAACAGGTCGGAGAAGAAATAAGACAGGTAGGCATACGGCTCCTTTGCGCCGGCCATGTTCCTTCCCGCGTGTTTGCCCTGGTTGAGCGCATTGTCCCAGTGCTCGACTCTCCGGGTAACGCCGAGCAGGTGTTCGGGAAATTGGGCGTTGTCTCCCGCCGCATATATATCGGGATGCGAGGTTTGCAAAAGCGAATTCACGGCAATGCCGTCCGCGACCGCAAGGCCCGCAATCTTCGCCAACTCAACTGACGGTGAGATGCCGACGCCGGCGATGCAAAGGTCGGACTCCAGGATTTTACCCTTTTCGGTGTAGGCGGTGAAACGGTCGCCTTTCCTTTCGATGGCCTTCGGCACATCGCCCGCGAGCACGGTTATGCCGCGGTCGCGGTACATTTTCAGGATGCTGTCGCCGAGCGGCGCGGGAAAGACCCGGAAGCAGGGGCGCATTTCGGGGAAAAGCATGGTCACCGCCATGCCTTTGGGCGCGAGCGCGGCCGCGATTTCGGTCCCGATGAACCCGCCGCCGATGACCAGCACGGATTTGCCGTCCTTGACAAGGGGATTCAAGAGAAGAAAATCGTCGAGATACCGGTAATACAAAATGCCGTCATCGTCCCCTCCCGGGATCCGGAGCCGGTTCGGGGCGCCGCCGGTCGCAAGGAGCAATTTAACAAAATGGAATTCCGTTCCGGTGCTGTCGGTGACCGTCTTTGCATCGGCGCTGACGGAGACGGCCCTGGTGCTGTGCCGCAGCGCGATGTTCTGCCGGGTGAAAAAATCCTCTTTTTTCACGAAAATATCCTGAACGTTTTTCTTCCCCGACCATAACCCCTTTGTCAACGGAGGACGGTTGTAGGGCAGAAATGCCTCGTCGCCGATGATGAGGATGCTTCCCTCGGCGTCGATCTCACGGATGCCCTCCGCCGCGGACGCGCCGGCAAGGCCGCCGCCGATTATTATATACTTGTAATCATTATTTTCCATACGTTGGAATTTCCCTTATTTTTTTGCCGCGTCCGGGGGCAGGAGCGTCGCCGCCACCGATATTTTCGTCCCGGCGAGGGCCCTCGAAACCGGGCATCCCCGCTTTGCCTCCTCCGCCAGTTTTTGAAACGTCGTTTCGTCAAGGCCGGACACGCTGGCCTCGGTTGCAAGGTCGATTGATGTTATGGCAAATCCGGCCGCGTCCTTTTCGATTGCCACCCTGGCAACGGTTTTTATGGAAGCCGGCACATGGCCCGCATGCTCCAGGATCCCCGCAAAGGCCATGGAAAAACAGCCTGCGTGCGCAGCGCCGATGAGCTCCTCGGGGTTTGATCCCTTGCCGGCCTCGAACCGGGAAGAAAATGAATAGGGAAACTTGATACCGCCCGAGCCTGTTTTCATCTCCCCAACCCCGCCGACGAGGGTGCCTTTCCATACCGCCTCACTTGTGCGTACCGGCATAGGGTGCCCCCTTCCTATTTTTATGCACGCCGGCATCCGGAGCGGCCCCGGTTTTTACGAACGTGCCGTTGTTATATTCTTCAAAAGCGATTCTCAATTCCTCCTGCGTGTTCATCACGATGGGCCCGTACCACGCCACCGGTTCGTTGATCGGTTCCCCCGACACGAGCAGAAAGCGCATGGATTCATCATTCGTTGAAGCCGCGATCACGCTTCCGTCGCCGAACAAAACGAGCGATTCCGCATGGAGCTCCGCGTCCCTCGCCATGTCGAAGTAGTTGCTGCCCGCCATGTCGTACTGATACGGGTCGGTGCCGTTGCAAAAGATGCCCCTTCCCTCTATGACGTAGGCGAACGCCGTGTGTCCCTTCTTTACCTTATGCGAATATTCCGTCTTTTCGGGGATAAAAATGTCAAGGTATTCCGGCTCGGTCACGATGCCGCTCACCGGGCCTTCGGCGCCGTTCACCGCGCCGCAAATGATTTTGATCCGGACGCCGTTGGCAAGCGTCACCTCGGGCACCTGGCTCTTGAGGATGCCTCGGTAACGCGGCTCCATCATTTTGCGGGACGCCGGAAGGTTTGCCCACAGTTGAAATCCCCACATGAGCCCGCTTTCGGATCCTTTGGGCATTTCCTGGTGGATGATCCCGCTGCCCGCAGTCATCCACTGGATGTCGCCCGACGAAATGACGCCGCTGTTGCCCATGCTGTCGCCGTGCTCAACCGCGCCGTGCAGCACGTAGGTGACGGTCTCGATGCCACGGTGCGGGTGCCAGGGAAAGCCGCGGACGTAGTCGTCGGGATCATCCGAATGAAAATCATCCAGAAGAAGAAAGGGATCGAGCTGCGGAACGTGATAATAACCGAATGCCCGTTTCAGGGACACCCCGGCGCCTTCAAGCGTCGGCCGGCTTCGCATCACCATTTTTATCGGACGAAGTTCGTTCATGGCAGAGACCTCTTGGAATATCAGAATATAAACACAAAAGTTATGCCAAGTGGATTTTCTGGTAATAATGGGCGAACCATTATCATTATTTGGCATTTTTAAAATTTTTTTTCCAATTCTGCGAAAAGCAACAAATACGAAAATTTATGGAAGACGGCGAACAGAAGGATTGTTTTGGTCCTCGTTCTGAGGCGAGATTGTAAAATGGCGTCTCAAACCATCGGCATTATTCACAGAGGGGAAATTTAAAGCGCCACCGTCTTCCCGTTCTGGCGCAGCGACCGGTCGCAAGCATCGAGCAATCGTACGACGTGGAGGCCCGATTCGCCGTCGTTGATCGGTTTCGTGCCGCTCCCCACGCATTCGATGAAATATTCCGTTTCGTCCTTCAGCGCTTCCTTGTTTTCGAGTTTCGGCGTCCAGATGTCGCCGGAGCGGTAGTTCACCAGCAGATTGTAAATGCCCTCCTGGGTCGTCACGTCGATGCCCTTGTCGTACACCTTGATCTTTTCGTCGTCGGTGCCGTCGTTCCACACGAGCATTTTTTTCTCGCCGCCGATGAGCGTGGTGCGGATCTTGACAGGGGAGAGCCAGTTGACGTTGATATGGGCGATGAGGTTGGAGGCGAAATACACGGCGATGTAGGCGATGTCTTCGAACCCGTTGATGTGCGCCCTGCCGTAGGCGGCGACTTCGACGGGACGGTCTTCGATGAGGTGGCTCATGATGGAAAAATCGTGCGGCGCAAGGTCCCAGATGACGTTGACGTCATGCTGGAAAAGGCCGAGGTTCACGCGGGTCGAGTCGTAATAATAGATATTGCCGAGCGCCTTCTCACGGATGAGGTCCTTGATTTTCCGCACCGCGCCCGTAAAGAGAAAAGTATGGTCCACCATGACGACAAGATTTTTTTGCGCGGCGAGTTCGATCAGCGCTTCCGCGTGCGCGATGGAATCGGTGAACGGTTTTTCGATGAATACATGTTTCCCGTTTTCCAAGGCGGTTTTTGCAAGTTCAAAATGGGATGACACCGGCGTCACGATCGCCACCGCGTCGATGTCGGGGGACCCGAGAATGTCGCGGCTGTCGGTGACCGAAGCGATGCAGGGGTGGTTCGTCGTGAGCTTTTTCAACGTTTCGGGCTTTTTATCGCATACCGCAACGACTTTTGCGTTGTCGGCGTTGCAGAAGTTCCGCACGATGTTCGGTCCCCAGTACCCGTAGCCGATAACGCCGATGTTAACCATAGTATCAATTCTCATTGGTAAACTGTCAATATCCCGTCATGCCGCCCGGTTTCTTCATCGCTCCGGTCAATAGGCGCCTTTGAAAATGGCGGCCGGGGTGCTGAGCATCAATTTGAAGTCCCACCACAGGGACCACCTGGTGATATATTGCAGATCCATCCTCACCATCGTGTCAAACGATGTGGCGCTCCGTCCTTTTACCTGCCAGAATCCGGTGATGCCGGGTTTGATTTCCAAGACCCGGCGTTTGTGCCAGGAAAGGTAATTTTCAATTTCATAAGGAATGGGCGGACGGGGCCCCACCAGCGACATGTCGCCGAAAAGAACATTAAACAACTGCGGTATTTCGTCAAG
The DNA here is from genome assembly GCA_035516255.1 of Chitinivibrionales bacterium. Classification (NCBI taxonomy): domain Bacteria; kingdom Pseudomonadati; phylum Fibrobacterota; class Chitinivibrionia; order Chitinivibrionales; species Chitinivibrionales bacterium. The sequence continues at coordinate 19,798 of DATJAL010000051.1, forward strand.
ACTCGTTTTCCTGAGGAACTTGCCGATTCTCGTTACCCTCGGGTCGTTCACTATCTTATAAACCCCGGGCTGCTGCGCTGCTGCGCCTTCGGTTTTCCCTTGTATGAGGTTTTTTACAAAGTCCCTATGCACCGCGCAATCGCACCCGACGCGCATGGACCGGAATTTATAGAAGGTAAATTTGTTTCCGCGCAAACCGATGCGGGTCTGGGTGAATAACACCGGTCCGTTTGAGCTGCATTTGACCAGAACGGCGATGATGATGAAAAGAGGTGAGAACAATAGGATGAGAAAAATGCTGCCGATGATGTCGGCGCACCGTTTAAACAGGAGCGTCAACCGTTTTGCCGGTCGAAAATCATCAAGGACGGGATAGAACCTGAGATCAGCGATATTCCCCGGCCCCCCCGGAGATGAGGCGTTCTCGTCGGGAAACAGGGCGCAGGACACGGCGATCTTACTGCCTCGTTCCGGCCCGAATGCAACGATCAGGTTTTTATAAATTTTCTCTAATATTGTTTGTTTGGACGAGCCCGATATTTCTGTGTAGATGATGCCGATGTGCTGGCCGGATTTGTACCACCCTTTTATGTCGATGTCCCTGGTTGATGCCGTGAGAAGTAACGCTATTTCCTGTGCGAATATTTTGTGGCTGGTGCGGGAGGCCACCTCACCGATGCCGAGCATCACGAGGAGAATTGATTTCTGAGAACGTTCGCTCCTTTTTCTCTCGATGACGAGCATGTTATGGAAATAATCTTCGGAATAAAAACCGAATTCCTGGTCAAAGACCGCGAAGTTTTTCCGTGGCGTTTCATTATTAAAAATTGGTTCCAGAAACCCGTTGTGGAAATATTTCTTGGTGTTCATGCGTCCCGTCCTCTCGCTGCGACAACTCGCACGCAGTTACTTTTCCACTCGTGAATTTTGCCTTTTAAAATGGATATGCAAACGGTATGCCTACACAAAACGGAGGCTCGATGGAGATGAAGCACGTCTTTTTTTGAATTAAACTATTTACAAAATTGATTAAGGAAGTGGAGGCCTTCAGATGACGCACCCATCTTCCACACCTTTTGCGGGGAACATTTTACCTCGAATTTAATTATTATATATGAGAATATTTTTTTCGATTTCAAGAAAAGTCCTGGCAAAAGTCTTTTTTTATTAAAAAAACGCTGTTTTGCCCGTTTCCCAAAACAGGCATGCACATTGCAAATAGATATGAAGCAATTTTAATAATGAAGGACGGCGGGGATTGCACGCGCAGAAAAATCCTGTCAATACCATCACGAGTGGAAGAGATGGTATTTCAGTGACCGGAAGAAAAACCTTATCAAGACATCCTCTTTTGGTGAATTTATTCTTTTTAGATTATGCCAGACAATTACGCAAAGGAAATGCCACTGGATTTAATTGCAGGTGATTGAGAAAAAAGCCTATTTTAATTACCCTGATAATGGAAATAAGAATTTTTTTTGAATTGGGAATCTTTGGATATCGCACCCTTCTTTTTTTATAGGTGGGAAACCCTATGAGAACGCAAAAATTACTTCTCGTTGAAGACGATGAGGCCGCTTTGTTCGCCTATGAGCGATACCTTACCAAGAACGGGTATGCGACGCAGAGCTCCTCAAACCTTGCGGATGCAAAGAATGCCGTTTCATCAGACCGCTTTGACGCAGTTGTCCTCGATTTGAAATTGCCGGATGGTGACGCCCTTGAATGGCTTCCCGAGCTGAAAAAGGGATATCCCCATCTTCCGGTCATCGTCATCACCGGCAGCAGCGACATTCCCACGGCGGTAAAAGCGACAAAAAACGGCGCTGAGGACTTTCTCACCAAGCCGGTTGAAATGACCGACCTGCTCGCCTCGCTGCGGAAATCCCTTGAAATCGGATCCCTCCGGAAACTGGCCCTGGTTCAAAACCGTCTTGGCAAACAGGACGAACCGTATTTCGGCTCAAGCCGGACCATTGCCGAGGTGATGGAGCACGCTGCCGTCGCCGCCGCCAACGATACCGTGGTTCTGATCCTGGGCGAGACCGGCACCGGCAAAGGATTGCTTGCCAAATGGATTCACAACCAGAGCGAAAGAAAATCCGAGGCCTTTGTCGAGTTGAACTGCTCGAGCCTCAGGGGAGACCTTCTGCGGAGCGAGTTGTTCGGTCATGTTAAAGGCGCATTCACCTCCTCCATCAAGGACAAGGAAGGGCTTATCGAGGTTGCCGACGGAGGGACCCTGTTTCTCGACGAGATAGGGGACATGGACATGGAAGTGCAGGCGCAGCTGCTCAAGACCATCGAAGAGAAATCGTTCCGGAGAATAGGGGAAAACCACCTTCGGAAAAGCGATTTCAGGCTGATATGCGCCACCAACAGGGACCTGCTCAAGGAAACAGAATCCGGAAAATTCAGGAACGATCTGTACTACCGGATCTGCGTTTTCCCCGTTCATCTGCCGGCACTGCGCGAGAGAAAAGACGACATTCCCGGACTGTGCGAACAAATTCTGAAAAGTTTCGATTATTCCCACTTGCCTTTGTCAAGGACCGTGAACGACCTTCTGGTGGCGTATCCCTGGCCGGGGAATATACGCGAATTGCGGAACATGCTGGAAAGGGCCTTTTTGCTGGCGCGAGGGCAGGAAATCGAACCCGTCCATTTTCCCGGACTCAACGCTGCGGCGCCGTCCCCATTGCAAGGGGGGAACGGGTTCTCCCCGATAAATCTCGAGGAAATGGAGAAAATACATATAAAGAGGGTGCTTGACCATTGCGCGGGCGACAAGTATAAGGCAAGCGAGATTCTCGGCATTTCCCTCTCGTCGCTCTACCGGAAACTTGCAAAAGTAGATGAAGGAAAATAGAGAGTGTTCCGCCGCTCGATTGCGGCCGGCGCTGATGTTCAACCTGCGTGCCGCAAAGCTTGAAAAGCCGCTTTCTATACGGCGTATTGCCTGGTTAACCGGGCCAGCTTCTCTTCAATGAACGAGATGTGGTTCGTTTGCAGTTGGGAAAGGTAATTGAAAAGGTTTTTCGTTTGACGATTGCTGTCGAGACCGGCCAGGTTCAAATAGAGAACCTGCTTGTTGTGTTCACGGGCGAACGCAAAAGAATACGTGTCTTCGATTGAAGCGATCTGCGACATATTAATTCCTGGTTGATAATGCGGAATGGAAATAATGCTTCGTTTTTTCATTTTAAGCATCGCACGATATCCATCCGCCTTGTAAAAGCTGTATAAAAGTTCCGCCTCTTCCTTCTTTCGCAGTGCCATTTCGAGAAGAAAAATGCGCCGGTCGTCATCAGGGATGTGCGATGCGGCATCTTCGTAGGTCTCCTTATCGCGGAGACTCCTGCGAAAGGCGAAATACAAATATTGCTTTATGGGCTGCTGAACTGTCTGGGAAAGAAGTGCGGCCGAAGATTTCTTGGGAAATCGCAGGACCGTTTCCGTTTTTTCCTGTTCAAGAACCGTGCTTTCCATTGGGACTCTCCTTTGCCATTTATTATAGGTGACAGTGCGTTGCTACCATGCCGCCTGAAGGCTCATAAATATCGGCAGAGCGGACAAAAGGCATTCGGTGATATCTCAAACTCCGCCGGCGGACCCGGCAATCCACTTTGGCACGATTAATTTGTTCCTTGAGCGACTGCGGCATGCTTCCGCAATAATTGATAAATACGCGGGTATTGGAAGGGCATGTTGATCTCAAAACACATTCCAGGCATTGCATTTTTCCATTGCATACCATAGGCCCTCCTTGAAAAAGACCCTTTTTGTGCTTTTACCAAAAATCAGAACCATGGGGATGAAAAAATGGCAATTAATATGCCAGAAAATATTCCGAAAACCTGGATTTTTAAAACAAAAAGAATATCGAAATCTCATTTTTTAGAATGACTGATAATCAATAGTAAGAATATACCGTTATGAAAAACCTTAAGATTTGTAATTTGATGTTTTTTTATGATAGGTTTTCCTAATTATTAATGGCAGGAATATTGCAAATAAATTTAGTGAGATGGGGAAAAGCGGTTAAACGGCATTATAAAATTTCTTTTATTTTGAGGCGGGTGGCTTTTAATTTTTTTTATTTTCCAGATATGGGATTGAAAAGGGGCTCGGAAAAGAACAGCATGGACCAGAAAAAAAACAAACTGTTGATTGTCGACGATGAAGAGGCGATTCTTTTTGCATTTTCCAAAACGCTTGCGGGACCTGAAGTTGAGATCCACACAGCGCAAACGCTGCATGATGCGCTAAAGCTCCTTCAGGAAAACGACTATCAGGCAGTCATTGCCGATCTCAAATTGAGCGGCATCTCAAACTACGATGGCTATGAAGTGATCAAATCCGCCAAAAGAAATCAGAAAGAGTGCAAAATTTTCGTGATGACCGCCTTTGGCGATGAAAAAACCAAGCAAGCGGTCTTTGCGCTGGGAACAGATTATTATTTGGAAAAACCCATTTCTCCCCAGAAGGTAAAAGAGATTCTTGCGAGTTTCGGGATGTATTGACACCATCTTTTATAACAGATAAACTCCACTTTTAAACTTTCGGATGCTCGCCAAATATTGGCATTATTATTGCAGTTTTCCTTTTAAGAATTGGGGGCAATTTAAACGTTATAAAAATTGGAGGAATAAAATGAAACAGATCAATACGATTAAAAATCCTTTCATAAAATTTTCGGATAAAAACCCCGTCAATCATTCTCAAATAACCCGGATATTAACCTCGGCAATAAAGCGTGCAACAGAGGCTGTCACGTTTTTTGAACAGAAAGAATGCGCAACCGAGACGCTCGTTCAAAAGGCATTTTATAATTATTTGAGCGTTAAAAAAGACGCACAACGGGTTATTATAGAAAAAATCGTCCATTGCCTCGGCATTGAACTGGCGCCTCGGGTTTATCTCATGGGCGAGGAAAAAATTTCACTGCCGCCCTGCGAAGGAATTGATGAAGGTTTGGAGCATATTTTTAAAAACGTCCATGAAACAGCGGCCGATGAATTGGAGTTTTATCTTTCCTATGCGGCGGTTGAAAAAGATGAGAGGATAAATGCAATTCTTCTCATGCTGGCCGACCTGTCGAGAGAATTTTTATTTGACGTAAAAATCTGGTATCTTAATCATAAGAAACATTTTATCCCGCCAAAGGCGGAAAAACAGGAAATCATTGCACCCGATTATACGGTGGTAACGGCGTTAAATTGAAGGCCGGATATCGGTGCTGCCTCACAAACGAAGCATCTCCTCAATTTTTCATTTTTAAAATTTGTTCCTAAATATTACCGCACGTGCCATTTTTTTTTGAAAAAGACAAAATTATCGTGGGCATAAGAATTACGGCGAGACATGAGTGAGTGAATTTTTTTTTTTGGGAACGGACGGCAAGCGAGAAAGGAGTCAGACCTATGAAAGAAAAAGAAGAAATGATGGCCGCGATTCAAGAATGCGATGCGATGGAATGTTCGTTCAATCAGAATAAAAAATGCCATGCATTCGCCATCAATGTCGGCGGCCCGAATGAAATTTGCGCAAGCTGTGACACGTTTTTTAAAACGAACGTTAAAGGCGGTTTGCAAAATGTCTCGGGCGGGGTAGGGGCATGCAAGGTGCAGTCATGCGTTTATAATAAATTATTGCAATGCACTGCGGGCTCGGTACGGTTCTCTCTCCATGAGAGTCATGCCGATTGCGCGACCTACCAACCCCTTTAATTTTTAAGGTGGAGAGCTATCCCTTCGGCGGTTCATTACGGCGCAGGGCGATGTTCCGTCATTATGCGCAGGGATTTTATCACTTTTCCAATTTGTTTTTTAGGAATCCTGTCAAAGCGCCGGACGTGAAACCTGTGCCGCAAAAAAGCGTGAAGGGTGTTCGAGGCGCCTTCTTCATCGTTTGCCCGGGTGATCCGTTTCCATAAGACAGCAATCAGGCGAAGCTGTTTCGCGGATGCATAGAGGCGCTTTTGCAAAGACGGAGAATGATCGATGGAATGTTCCAGGGCGGCGATGAGGGAAGAGGCTTGATCGAAAGTAAGGTCCTTGCTCGACCACACCGGCGTCCCGTCGGGCATAATAAACGAAGAAAGCATCGTGCGGTAATTATCCTCATCAAGATTGAGGACGGATTTTAACGCGTGAATTTTTTTTATTTGCGCGCGTGTCGCCATTTTTCCATCCCATTTCCGCTCGGAAAAATCCTACCTTAATTTCGCGCCCAAATAACGCGAATGCTCTTTTCGCCCTTGCCATAGGAATACGACAGGTCGCCCTTGAAGGAATGCCGCAAGGCATCTCCTATTCTGCGGGCAAGATGGATCCCGCTCGTGGAGATGTCGGCGTAGTCCGGCTCGGAATGCATCGCGATGATCTGCTCGAGCGGATGCGTCCCTCTTTCTTTGCGTTCAATGCGCCTGATCCTGTTCAGTATCTCTGCCTGATGGGCCTGAAAAAAAGGCCCGCTGATTTTGATGTCCCCGGCCGGCCGGTTGCCGTCCTTTCTGCTGCAGGCCGGACATTTTGCAAGGTACAAGTCGCCGCTGGGAAACATTTTACGTCCGGTCCAGCGTCCATTCCTGAAAACGTCCCCGCACTCCGGGCACACCGCCGGTTCCGGATATTTTTCTCTTGCTTCGTACTCATCCTGCCGTTCAGGAAATACCCTTCTTGTCCCCATGGTTTTATTCATAATTTCTCCCTTCCCTCCGTTTATTGTTTTACGGATACTATGGACGGCATATTTTGCCACATGAAATCTTATTTCCGCCTTGCCAATGGTCGCCTCAGCGATAGCGGCTGAAACGGGAATCGCCAAAAATTGAAAAAGGCCCTTACCTGCGGGCCTTTTTAAAATCGACCTTGTTACAGAAATGTTTTTTTTCTGCCTAATGGTTTTTTGTTTTTCTCCAGGCTTTTTATTTCCCTTTCAGCTCGTATCCAATCATCGATATCCCACCCGTGAGTCCTGCCCCGTTCTTCAAAAATCTGGTAGGCGCGCTGCTCGATTTTCTTACGGTCGATACTGTCAGCCATAAAAACTCCTTTCTTAAAAGTGAAAGTAAAAGAAAAAAATTCCTAAATATGCAAAAGGGAAATAAAAATCCCCATTTTCGATTTTAAATGACCGCAAACAATGTGCCTGAAGTAAAGTTTGATTAAGTTCAAAAAAAGTATTGGAAGAAACATTGGGGAAATATTAGCGGCACCGTTGAACAAGAACACTTTTGGAACATCTATTGCTCATTGTAACTGCTGATGAATAAAAAAACCGCGAGATTTTGAGAAATGAAACCGTGCAAAATAGTTTTTTATGGAGCCATTCTTGCTGCGGTGTTCGCCGCTTCGCAGAAGAGTTTCGCAGGACCGCCGTTCGTTACCGACGACCCTGAACCTGTGGATTTCCTTCACTGGGAAGTCTATGTCGGTTCGCAGATAGAAGAAAATGCTTATGGAATCCAGGGGACGCTCCCGCACGTAGAGGTAAATTTCGGCGCGTTTCCCGGCGGGCAATTGCATATCATAGCCCCCTACCTCATCGTGAATCCCAGCGGAGGGGGGTTGCGCAATGGGATCGGCGATATAGAACTGGGCGTGAAATACCGATTTATCAAAGAATATCCGTGGTTTCCGCAGGTGGGAACGTTCCCGCACCTGCTTGTTCCTACCGGAGACACGGCGCGGGGCACCGGAACCGGCCGCTACCAGATTTTTGTTCCGCTGTGGCTGCAGAAAAGTTTCGGCGCCTTTACCACATACGGCGGCGGGGGAATGTGGTTCAGTCCAAGCTACTCCCAATTTAATTATTGGTCTCTCGGATGGGAAGCCCAATACGATATTACCAAAATGTTCACGCTCGGGGCGGAACTCTTCCACAATACCAAGGCGGTGAACGCCAACCAGGCGGAAACCGGGTTAAACGGGGGCGGCATCGTCAATGTCAATGCCGCGCACCATATTCTGATTTCCGCGGGTACCGATATCGATGGCCCGAACCGTCTCATGGTTTATGCCGCTTATCAATTGACAATATGAAATATCCTGGCAAGCATCCTTGGAGTGCGCGGACGACCGTGAAAAGGCCGAAAGTATGATCAAGGTAAAACGGGTGTATGATCCCGTCGAGGCAAGCGACGGGGCGAGGTTTCTCGTGGACCGTTTATGGCCGCGCGGTAAAAAGAAAGAAGGTCTTGCCATAAAGGCATGGGTTCCGGAAATCGCACCGAGCACCGCGCTGCGAACCTGGTTTCACCATGACCCCGGCCGGTGGCCCGAATTCAAACGGCGTTATTTTGCCGAACTTGATAAACAGGAACATGAGTTAAAAATCCTTAGCGGTGAAAATAATAAAGGAACGCTCACGCTGCTCCACGCGTCAAGCGATAGGGCGTTTAACAATGCAACCGCCCTTAAGGCGTATCTTGAAATGAAAGCCGGAAAAAGAAATAAAAAACGAGGTGCTTCCGAAGATTTTATGCCGATTTAATCCCAGGGTGATTCATCTTTTTTAAGGAGGATCCGCTATGAAAAGAACATTTGCAATCGTCTTGCTCCTCGGGCTGTGTGCCGGCTGGACCTTTGCGGTCCAGGAGGCAAAGCAGGCGTCGGCACCTTCGTCATTACAAAGCCCTGTGATGATAGAAGGCCGCATCGTGTCCGTCGATATCGCAGGAAAATCCCTCGTTCTCAAGGCAAACATTGAGCGGGAAGACACCTTTAAGGTCGACAGCGCGGTCATTATAAAGGCGGGTAAAATAAATGCGACCATGAAGGATCTTGCTCCCAAGATCCCCGTGCATGTGCATTATTCGATCAAGGAAGGTAAAAAAATCGCCATGCGCATCGCGACCCAACCCATGTGGCGGGAGGCGCCCCCGGCGGTGATAAAAGGCTACGACGTGATAATGGCCGAGGGTGTGATACGGTCCATCCGGGACCAGGGCAGAACCATGATCATTTCTGCGGCCCTTGAACAGCAGGACACCTTCTCCCTCGACAGCAATGCCGTAATCAAGGCCGGCAACCGGTTGTCAACGCTTGACGAAATCAAGGAATATGCAAAGGCCCAAATCCATTACACCATTGAGGGCGGCAGGAGAATAGCGCATAAAATAATCGGCACCATAAAAAAAATTGGCGGCGGGAACTAGGCAAGAGGATTAAAAAGTCATGAGCGCCCGCCGTTTAAATTTTTATTTTGTTTTCCCGATATTCTTTGGCGGTGTCTCCCTCGCCGCACCTACGGCGGCCGGCGCCGGGGAAAATGATTCCGGTCTTATGGAGATCGCGCTCAGGACTTTCGGTGTCCTGCCTGCGGTGATGGCGTCGCCGAAAAACGATGTCACCCCGGAAAAAACATTTCTCGGAAGGATTCTTTTTTTTGAGACCCGCATTTCAAAGGATGGGACCGCAAGCTGCTCGCGCTGCCATCTTTTCGGCCTGTACGGCACCGACGGCCTGCCGCTTGCAATCGGCAATTCCTGTAAAGTAAACCCGAGGAACGCACCGACCGTTTTCAATGCCGCCGCCCAGATTTCGGCGCATTGGGTCGGCAACAGGACCGACGTTGAAGACCAGGCGAAGCAGGCGCTCGTGGGGCCGGTGTCGCTCGGCATGCCGTCGTACGACTCGGCCATGAAAGTCCTCAAGTCGATTCCCGGATATCCGCCGCTGTTCAGGGCCGCTTTTCCCAAAAGCGCCGATCCGGTAACGCCGGAAAATTTTGCGCTTGCGATCGGGGCGTTTGAAAGGACACTCGTCACGCCGGGTCCGCTTGACACATTTGAAAACGGAGACGCGTCGGCGCTTTCGGCGGCCCAGAAAACGGGGATGAACGTTTTTATCGTCGCGGGATGCTCAAACTGCCATAACGGTCCGTATCTGGGAGGACAAGAGTATAAAAAATTCGGAATCAAAGAGCCCTACTGGATCTCTACGAAAAGCGCGACAAAGGATCTCGGCCGCTTCATCGTAACGGGCGATGAAAGCGACAAATATGTTTTTAAGGTGCCGGTGCTGCGAAACATTGCCATGACCGCGCCCTATTTCCATGACGGGTCGGTTGCCTCGCTCGACACAGCGGTGAGGATAATGGCCAGGGTCCAGCTCGACAAAGAGCTGTCGGAAATGCAAGTTTCCGACGTCATGGCATTTTTCAATGCGCTTACAGGGACGATCCCCGATTCCTGTTTAAGGGTTCCGGTGCTGCCGCCGTCTCAACCCCAGGTGACGAAAAGGCCGTCCAAATAATATGGCCACCTTAGTAATAAAAGGAACAGGCGGATGCCTTATGCCTTCTGACGAAAAGAAAGAGCCAAAAGACAGTCCGCCGGCGGGTGAGAAGCATGCCCCGGTCGTCGAAGCGGTGATCTTTTCACAGGACGAGCCGCGAAGAAATGACTTTATCCAGTTTTTCCTGTTCCGCTGCCGGGAAATGAGGTGGTGCTACGAGAACATCGCCCGGCTCATCCGCGGCTCGGCTCAGAAAAAACTGCTCAAAAATATGGCGGAGCGCAAAAGGAACCACGAACGGAGCCTTATCGCGGCAATGGGAAACGCCGATGAGATAATGGACAAAACGGAACGACAGGTTTTGAGCCCATTTGTCCAGTATATGCTTGACATCAATCTGAGAAACCTCACGACGATCAACGAGGTATTTATTTTTATTTCAAACAAGGAAAAAAAGGAGCTTGAGTTATTTTCAAAGCTGGCAGACCTTGAGGAGAACGACGTCATAAAAGGGCTTTTCCTCGAGCAGTCGCAGGCATGCAGGGGACATCTTTCAGGGCTTGATGAGGATTTTTCGCATGTAACATTGGGAGGGGCCCTGGAATTCTGAAAAGGACGGCCGTGAATACAGTTAACACCCATTATAGGAGAGAACGGATATGGAAAACCTGGTGATTGTCGGATCCGGTCCTGCGGGACTCACCGCCGCGCTGTACGCCGCGCGGGCGGGCATCGGGCCGCTGGTCATCGAAGGCGCGCAGAGCGGCGGCATCGCCGGCGGCCAGCTCATGAACGCGGGCGTGATCGAAAACTTTCCCGCGCTTCCGAAGGGCCTTGACGGACCGGAGCTCGTGCGGCTCATGCGCGAGCAGGTGCGGGAATACCGTCTGCAAACCATCGCGAGCGACGTGGTCTCTGCGAATCTGATGGCGCGGCCGTTCACCCTGACCTGCGCCAACGGTAAAAACGTCGAGGCGAAGGCCGTCATCGTCGCGACCGGCGCAGCGGCCCGGCGGCTGCCCATGGAATCGGAAAAAAAATTCTGGGGCAGGGGCGTCTCAGCTTGCGCCGTATGCGACGGCGCCCTGCCGCTTTTCAGGGACAAGCCTTTGGCCGTCATAGGCGGGGGAGACAGCGCGGCCGAAAGTGCACTCCACCTCACGCAGTTCGGAATAAAAATCGCCGTCATTCACCGGCGGGACAGATTAAAAGCCTCAAAAGTCATGCAGCAGCGCGTGCTCGAAAATAAAAAAATCGACGTCTTCTGGAACAAAACCGTCGTGGAGTTCCTCGGCGACGAAGTGCTCACCGGCTTGCGGCTCAAGGACGAGAAAACCGGAGAAACGTCCGACATCGCGGCGAGCGGCGCCTTTGAAGCGATCGGCGAAGTGCCGAACAACAAATTCCTCGGCTCTCAAATCAGGCTCGAGGATTCGGGCCATATCCGGACGCAGTCCAACTCCACCATGACCTCGGTTGACGGCGTTTTCGCGGCCGGCGACATTGCGGATAGGAAATACCGGCAGGCCATCACCGCGTCCGGCAGCGGGTGCATGGCCGCGCTCGATGCCGAGCGCTGGCTCATCGAAAAGGGTTTGCTTGATTGATGGTAAGGCGGTAAGATGGATGACAGGCTTGTTGCCATTTTTGACGCAACCATTCGTATGGAGCGGAAATGCGCGGAATTCTATCGCTTATTGGATAGATTATTTCCCGTAGACGGACCGTTCTGGCTTAAACTGATGAATGAAGAAGAGCATCATGCGATCTTATTCCAGGCAGGCATGGAGCGCTTTTTTGATGAAGATCTTTTTCCCCTGGAGGCCATGGACCCTGATCTCACGAGCATCCAAAAATTAAATTCAGAAGTTGAAAGCGCGATTCGACAATATACTCACCAGTTGTCCGATTATCAATTAGTCCGTCATCGCGCCTTGCAGCTTGAATCCTCGTCCGGGGAATTTTACTTTGAGTTGGCCTTGGCTTCGAAAGAGGACTCACCGGCTTTGTGGCTCTTCCGGGATCTCTGCGATGATGAACACGATCACCGACAACGCATTCTTGATTTCTTCAACGAGACAAGGCACTCCTAGTTACCATTTCGATTAATTGATTTATACAAGGCATGCGGCGGCAGTGAAGGCCCCAGCGGTATGTTTTCCTAGGAGCCGAACAGGGGTTGGCTTGCGGCTTGAGAAGGCTGCTCCGGCCAGTGTTCATCGATCTGGCGTTTGACCTCTTCCAACGGTTGCGCCCCGATGATCCGTAAAACGGGCTTTCCTTTCCAAAACATCATGACCGTCGGGATGCTACCGATCTGATACCGGGTGGCGATGAGCGGCTTGTCGTCAACGTTCACTTTTATCGCCAGAAGCCGGCCCGAATATTCCTTCGCGATTTGCTCGATGGTCGGGCTCATGATCCGGCACGGCGCGCACCACACCGCCCAGAAATCAACCAGCACGGGTTTTTCATAGGTGAAAATCAATTCTTCAAAAGAGCTCGGCAGGTCGGGCACGCAAAATCCTTTTTTGATTGTTTCCCGATAAACTTCAAAATTCATGCCAAGAATGAAATAGGTTTCCGTCGATAAAATAGGTTATCTCTCTGGCATAAAATTAGCTCGTTCTCATTGATCCGGAGGCGATTGTTCAATGAAATAGGAGGAAGGAAAATGAAAGCCGCCGTTGACAAGAGTTTATGCGTTGGCTGCGAATTGTGCGCCCAGATATGCCCTTCTATTTTTTCGATGGGCGAAGACGGGTTTGCGGAGGCGGTTTCGACCCCCGTGCCAGCGAACCAAGAGGCATTATGCCGGGAAGCGGCGGAAAGCTGCCCGGTGGACGCAATTACAATAGCGGGATAACCGGATTCATTCAATCGGGCTTCGCGATTATGAAAAAGCAACGTGTTGCGGTGTTCGATTTCGCCTGCTGCGAGGGCTGCCAGCTCCAATTGCTGAACATGGACGAAAAGCTGCTTGATCTCCTCGCAGTTGTTGACATTGTGGAATGGCGGGAGGGAATGTCCGAGCACGGTGCAGCGTATGATATCGCACTCATCGAGGGGTCGATCACCAGGCCGGAAGACGAGGAGCGCATCAGGCGCATCCGGGAGCAGGCCCCGGTGCTCATCGAGCTCGGCGCCTGCGCCTCCATCGGCGGCGTCAACAAGATCAAGAATGCGTCGGACCTGGATGAGGTGAAATCGTGCGTTTATGGAAGCAGCGCGGGCCTGCCGCAGTTCGCAACTTACCAAACGAAGGCGATACACGAAGTGGTGCAGGTGGAATACACGATCCATGGATGTCCCATTGACTTGGTGGAATTCACCAAGGTCATGACCAGCATCGTCATCGGAACGAAGCCCGACATCCCCTCCTATCCCGTGTGCGTGGAATGCAAGATGCGGGGAAATCCCTGCCGCTACGATTACAACGAACTTTGCCTCGGCGTGATCACCCGCGCGGGGTGCAACGCGCCGTGCCCCTCGGCCGGTTTCTGGTGCTTCGGCTGCCGCGGCCTGGTCGACGATCCCAACGTGAACGCGGCGCGCGGAATGATGAAAGAATACAACATCACCCTTGAAAGCCTTGTTGACAAAATCGCATTGTTCAACACGCGCTGATGCCTCCGTCACTCATGAAAAAAAGAACCGAAATAACCGTCAAGCATGTCACCCGTGTCGAAGGGCACGGCGGCATTCACATCGTCGTCGCGGACGGGAGCGTGGAAAAGGTCGAATGGCAGGTGCCGGAGGCGCCGCGGTTTTTCGAGGCCATGGTGCGCGGCCGCAACTTTCAGGACATCCAGACCGTGGTAAGCCGGATTTGCGGCATTTGCTCGGTCACGCATTCCTTTGCCGCACTCAAGGCGATCGAGGCGGCATTCGGCGTTACCATTTCCCGTCAGACCGAGCTTTTGCGCATACTCACCCTTTACGGCGAGCACCTCGAAAGCCATGCGTTGCATATCGGCTTCCTCGCGGCGCCCGATTTCTTTGGCGCGGCCTCCATCTTCCCGCTTGCCCAATCTCAACCCGCCTTTGTAAAGTCTGTGATGGGGATTCACCGGCTCGGCAATGATATGATGGAGCGCCTCGGCGGCCGAATGACCCATCCGGTGTCGTTCCGAGTGGGAGGCATGTGCATGCTTCCCTCGGTGGAAACCATGCGTGCACTCATGAAAAAAATTGAGGATCAGGTCAAACCGCTCGAGTCACTCGTCGAGGAGGCGCGCGGTTTTCTGGACAGAATTCCCGATTTTCAACGCGAAACGGAATACGTCGCCGTCAGGCGCCCCGGCCTTTACAGCATATACGATGGAGAGGTCGCAAGCAGTGATGCAGCGGATGGAATTCTACCGGCCGGTTTTGAGGCCGCAGTCCGCGAGTATATTCCCCCTATGTCAACAGCTAAGTGGGCGCGCTTGCACCGGGAATCCTATGCCACGGGTGCCCTTGCCCGTTTCAACCTCAACGGCGCCTTGCTGCTGCCCCGGGCGAAAAAGGCCGCTTCGGCGCTCGGGCTTGACCGGCGGCGCCACAATCCGTTCATGAACACCATTGCGCAAATCGTCGAGTGCGTGCACATCGTGGAGCACGCGGCAGTGCTGCTCGACGAGATGCTGGAACGGGGCATGGAGCGGGAACATTACCCGGTTGTAAGTCCGCAGGCCGCCGTGGGGGCGGCATGCGTGGAGGCGCCGCGGGGGACCCTGTTCCACAAATATGCATTCGATGAACGAGGCAACTGTGTGGCCGCCAACCTGATCATACCCACCAACCAGAACCACGCAAATATCCAGAAGGATCTTGAGGCGCTGGTGGCGGAGCACGCAAACGATCCGGAAGAGCGCGTCAAACAATGGGCCGAGATGCTGGTGCGCGCGTACGATCCGTGCATTTCCTGCTCGACGCATTGAACCGCATGTTTTTCAACATGGAAAAGATGCCGGGAAGGGATTTTTCCGCGGGGCTGGCGAATTTGAAGGATGTTGCGGAAAAGTAATTTGTTTACAAGTGCAAGATAATAAAGCTATGGGCGCTTCCCTCCCCTTCGTCAAGTTCGGGCGGGCTGCTGAGGTCTCATCCTATTAATCAAAGTTCATTATTTCCAGGTTGATCCTACAAAGCAGGGGAGCGTCCATTTTTTTCCGGTATTCTCAATTCCGAGAACGGTTTTTGCAGATTTAAGAACGGGACCTTCTCTCACTATTGCGTGATTTAAAATAAACGCCTCCTTCACATCCGGATTTCGGCATTGTTCATGAATCTGGACTGAATTTTCCCCTGATCGGCAGGAATTTTGCGTTCATTTAATCAATATAGAATGAGGAAAACGATTCCATGAATTATCGGATCGAAAAAGACACGATGGGCGAGGTGCAGGTGCCGCAAGACTGCTACTGGGGCGCCCAGACCGAGCGGTCGCGGACCCTGTTCGATATCGGCGCGGAAAAGATGCCGCATGAAATTATCGGGGCCTTGGGCATCGTGAAAAAAGCGAGTGCGATAATCAACAGCGACCTCGATATGCTTTCCCCAGCAAAGGCGCAGGCCATCATCCGCGCCGCGGACGAAATAATTTCGGGCAAATTGAACGGGCAGTTTCCGCTCGGCATATGGCAGGCCGGCAGCGGAACGCAGACCAACATGAACGTCAACGAGGTGATCGCCAACAGGGCCATCGAGCTTCTGGGCGGCGTGAAGGGCAGCAAAAACCCGGTGCACCCCAACGACGACGTGAACATGTCGCAATCGACCAACGATTCGTTCCCGAGCGCCATGCACATCGCCGCGGTTGCGGCGATCAGAAAAAAACTGCTTCCCGCCATGAGCGGCCTGCATTCGACGCTCGAGGCAAAAAGCCGTGAATATTCCCCCATTGTCAAGATCGGGCGCACGCACCTGATGGACGCCGTTCCACTCACGCTCGGCCAGGAATTTTCCGGGTATGCCACGCAGGTGCGCTACGGCATCGAGCGGATCGAGCAGTGCCTGCCGCGGCTGTACCGGATTGCCCAGGGCGGAACCGCGGTGGGGACCGGGCTCAACTGTCCTGCCGGGTTCGCGGAGCGGGTAGCGCAAAAAATCGCCGAGCTGACCGGCGAACCGTTTGTCTCGGCCGAAAACAAATTCGAGGCAATCGCGGCGCACGACGCGATCGTGGAGACCAGCGGCGCGCTCGCCACCGTGGCGGCCTCGCTCATGAAAATCGCCAACGACATACGGTGGCTCGCCTCGGGACCGCGGTGCGGCATCGGAGAGCTCATTCTTCCGGCCAACGAGCCCGGCAGCTCGATCATGCCCGGAAAGGTAAACCCCACGCAGGCCGACGCGCTCGCCATGATCTCGGTTCAGGTCATGGGCAACAACGCGGCGATCATTTTCGCCGGCGCATCGGGCAATTTCGAGCTCAATGTTTTCAAACCCGTGTTGATCCACAACCTGCTCCAGTCGATGCGGCTGCTTGCCGATGGGTGCAGGAGTTTCAACGAGCACTGCGCCGCGGGCATCAGGCCGGACGCGGCCGCAATCACCCGGCATGTCGCCAGCTCGCTCATGCTGGTGACCGCGCTCACCCCGCACATCGGCTACGACAAGGCGGCGAAGATCGCGCAGAAGGCCCATGAGGACAAGTCGAGCCTCAAGCAGGCGGCGGTGGCGCTCGGGTTCGTCACCGAAAAAGAATTCGAAACCTATGTGCGGCCGCTGGACATGATCGGCCCCTCCGTCAGTACTTGACAAAATAAGAGGCACAATGAAAAACACATTGACCGAACGGCTGCTGCGCGCGCACCTTATCGAAGGGGAAATGGGCCCGGGCCGCGAGATCGGCCTGCGCATCGACCAGACGCTCACCCAGGACGCGACCGGCACCATGGTGTATCTCGAATTCGAGTCCATGGGATTGCCGCGCGTCAAGGTCGAGCTGGCCGTGAGCTACGTGGACCACAACGTGATCCAGACCGATTCCCGCAACGCCGACGACCACCGTTTTCTGCAGTCGTGCGCGGCAAAGTTCGGCGCGATCTTTTCCGGGCCGGGCAACGGCGTGTCGCACCACGTGCACCGCCAGCGCTTCGGCGCACCCGGCAAAACGCTCCTAGGCTCCGACAGCCACACCACCACGGGCGGCTGCCTCGCCATGCTTGCCATGGGCGCGGGCGGCATCGAGGTGGCGCAGGCCATGGCCGGAAAACCCTACTATATTATGACGCCCGCGGTGTGGGGAGTTTACCTTACGGGAATGCTGAGGCCGTATGTTTCGGGCAAAGACGTCATCCTCGAATTGCTGCGGCGCCATACCAGCAAAGGCGGGCTGGGAAGGATCATCGAGTTTTTCGGGCCGGGCGTCGCCACCCTCGACATGAGCGCGCGCGCCACCATCGCCAACATGTCGGTCGACATGGGATGCACGGCCGCGGTCTTTCCGTCGGACGCAGTAACGCGCCAGTACCTGGCGCGCAACAGCCGCGAAAGCGATTGGCAGGAATTGTCGGCCGGCGGCGGCCCCGAATGGGACGAGCACACGGAGATTGATCTTGACACAATAGAACCGTTGGTCGCGTGCCCGTCGAACCCGGACAACGTGAAGCGGGCCGCCGACCTTCGCGGCGTGGAGGTGCAGCAGGTGATATTGGGTTCGTCGTGCAACGGCAGTTACCGCGATTTCATGATCGCCGCAAAAATCGTGGAAGGCAAACTGAAACACCCCAACGTCGATTTCGAGATCAACACCGGCAGCCGCCAGACGCTCGTCAACGTGATGAGGGCGGGCGGGACGCGCGCATTCATCGAAGCGGGCGGCCGGGTCCACGAGCCGGCCTGCCTCGGCTGCATCGGCATGGGACAGGCGCCCGCCACCGGCACGGTCTCGCTCAGGACGTTTCCCCGCAATTTCAAGGGCCGCAGCGGCACCAAGGACGATGCAGTCTACCTGTGTTCGCCTGAGACGGCCGCGGCATCGGCCTTGACAGGCAGGATAACCGACCCGCGCACGCTCGGACCGTATCCGGAAATCACGCTCCCGGAAAAATATTTTTTCAAGCCGGAATGGTTCATCATGCCGCCGGCCGACGCAAGCGGTGTCGAGATCGTGCGCGGCCCCAACATTAAACCGCTGCCGCGTTTCGGCGCAATGCCCGAATCGCTTTCGGCCGCGGTGCTCATCAAGGTGGGCGACAACATAAGCACCGACGCCATCATGCCCGCGGGCAACCGCGTGTTGCCCTTCCGCAGCAACATTCCGGCAATAAGCGATTTCGTTTTTGAAGGACTCGACCCGTCCTTCAGCCGGCGCGCCAAGGAGGCGGGCAGCGGGGTCGTGGTGGGCGGGGAAAATTACGGCCAGGGCTCCTCGCGCGAGCACGCGGCCCTTGCGCCGCGGTATCTCGGCGTGGTGGCCAAGATCGCCAAGAGTTTCGCGCGCATCCACAAGCAGAACCTCGTCAACTTCGGCATCGTGCCGCTCGTGTTCAAAGACCCCAGGGACTACGATTTCGTCGAGGAGGGCGACCGGATCGTCTTTGCCGGCATCAGGCGCGCCATCGAGGCAGGCGCGACCGAGATTGCCGCGGAGATCGACGAGCGGGTCATCGTGGCCGTGCTTGACGTATCGGACCGGCAGCGCAGCGTTTTGCTTGCCGGCGGCGTGCTCAACGCGGAGGCGGCATGACGCATCCCGCGCTCGCCAAAAACGGCATCGCCGCCGTCCGCGATTTCGACGCCGTGGTCGTGGGCGCGGGCGGCGCGGGCCTGTACGCCGCGTTGGAATGCAGCGCCGCGAACAGGAAAACCGCGGTGTTTTCCAAGGTGCATCCGGTGCGCAGCCACACGGGCACGGCGCAGGGCGGCATTGCCGCCGCGCTCGGCAACGTTGAAGCTGACAAACCGGAATGGCACGCGTTCGACACGATCAAGGGCGGCGACTATCTCGTTGACCAGAACGCCGCGTTTGTTCTTGCCGAGGAGGCGGTGCGCGCGGTGTACGATCTCGAAAACAGGGGCCTTCCTTTCAACCGCACGGCCGACGGCCGCATCGACCAGCGCCGCTTCGGCGGGCATACCCGCGATTTCGGCGAGGCGCCGGTGTGCCGCGCCTGCTATTCCGCGGACCGCACCGGTCACATGATACTGCAGACGCTGTACCAGCAGTGCGTGAAAAACGAGGTGGTTTTTTTCAACGAGTTCCAGCTCGTTGACGTGCTGCTTGACAACAAGGCATGCGGCGGCATTGTGGCGCTCGAGCTTGCCACCGGCCTGCTGTACGTGGTCAGGGCGAAAGCGGTGCTGGTCGCCACGGGCGGCTTCGGCCGCATGTTCGCGACCACCTCAAACGCCCTTGCCAGCACGGGCGACGGCCCGGCCGTGCTTGCCCGGCGCGGCGTTCCCCTCGAAGACATGGAGTTTTTCCAGTTCCATCCCACGGGCATCCGGGGCATGGGCATCCTCATCACCGAGGCGGTGCGCGGCGAGGGCGGGGTGATTCGCAACGGTAAAGGAGAGCGGTTCATGGAACGGTACGCGCCCACGCTCCTCGATCTTGCGCCGCGCGACATGATCGCCCGCGCCATGGTCACCGAGATCCGCGCGGGCAGGGGCGTTCTGGGCACCGGCGGCGCCGACGATTTTCTCAACCTTGACGCAACGCGAATCGGCAGGGACGCGGTGGAGGCCAAGCTGCCCGACATCGCCGATTTCTGCCGCACCTATCTCGGCATTGATCCGGCAACCGCGCCGATCCCGGTCCAGCCCACCGCGCATTACGCCATGGGCGGGATTTCCACCGACCTGAACGGCCGCGTGCTCGACGGCGCAACGGATGCGTACGAAGGGTTGTATGCAGCCGGCGAGTGCGCGTGCGTTTCGGTGCACGGCGCAAACCGCCTGGGCACCAACAGTCTTGTCGACCTCGTCGTGTTCGGGCGCCGCGCCGGAAGACACATGGCGGAGTATGTCAAGCATTGCGATTTGACGCCCCTTCACGGCGACGCCGCAACGACGGCACGCTTGGAGCTGTCAAAATTATTTGAAGGCACGGGAAAAGATAACGCGGCAGACATCCGCGAACGCATGCGGAGCATCATGATGGACAAGGTCGGCATCTTTCGCACGGGTAAACTCATGGAGGAGGCCGTGACGGAGCTAGCCGCGCTCCGTGAAAGCATCGCTTCCATTCGCGTTTCCGACCGGAGCTCCCGGTTCAACACGGAATTGCTCGAGGCGCTGGAGCTTTCGAACCTGCTCGACCTCTCGCTGGTCACCGCGGTGTGCGCATCGCATCGCGCCGAGAGCAGGGGAGGCCATGCGCGGGAGGATTATCCGCAGCGCGATGACGAGCGGTTTCTCAACCACACGCTGGCGTGGCTCAGTGGCACAAAGGTCAGACTCGGCTCCAAGGGTGTCGACACGTCGCGGTTCGCGCCAAAGGCGCGCACTTATTGAAACGGACTTTTCATGAACATTGTCCTGCGAATCAAACGGTTTGATCCCGAAACCGGCGCGCCGCCCCAGTACCGGGAGTACCCGGTGGACGCCGATCCGTCCGACCGAGTCCTTGAAGCGATCCTGTATGTCAAGCACCGCCTTGACGGGACGCTCGCGGTGCGCAAAAGCTGTTGCCACGGCATCTGCGGCTCGGACGCCATGCTCATCAACGGGGTAGAGCGCCTCGCCTGCAAAACAATCATCAGGGACGTTGCCGTGGAGGGCGGCGTCGTGGTGCTCGAGCCGCTGCGTTCCATGCCCCTTCAGCGCGATCTCATGGTGGACCTTGACGCATTCTTTGCAAAATACCGTTCTGTCAAGCCCTTTTTCGTCCCTGCCGCGCTGCCGCGTTCCCACGAGGTGCTCCAGTCGCCGGAGGAGCGGGCGCGCTTCGACGATCCCACCAAATGCATCCTGTGCGGCGCGTGCTATTCGTCGTGCCCCGTGGTGGCGCAGGTAAACCCGGCGTTTGTCGGCCCGGCGGCCGTGGTGCAGGCGGCGCGCTTCATATTTGACAGCCGCGACATCGGCGCGGGCGAGCGGCTCAACGTCCTTGACGCACCCGACGGCGCCTGGGCATGCGAGAACCGCTTCAACTGCACCAGGGTCTGCCCCCGCGGCATCAAGGTGACAAAGACCATTAATGAAACAAAACGGGCGATAACCGCGCAAAAGGAGGGCGGCCATCAAACTGCATGAATTTCAGGCGCGGGAGCTGCTCGCGGCCCACGGCTGCGCCGTTCCCAAAGGCATTCTTGCCTTTTCGGAAAAGGAAGCTGCGGCCGCCGCGCAGCAGCTGGGCGGCGACGTTGTCGTAAAGGCCCAGGTGCTTTCGGGCGGCCGCGGCAAAGCGGGCGGCGTGAAATTTGCGGCCACACCGGAAGAGGCGGGACGGGCCGCGCGCGGCATGCTTGCCATGCGGATCAACGGATTTCCCGTTAAGCAAGTGCTTGTGGCCGAACGGCTGAAGGCGGAAGGGGAATTTTACGTGGGACTGACCATTGACCGTGCGAGCCGGAGCGTCCAGTGCGTCATGAGCGCGGCCGGCGGAGTTGATATTGAGGAAACGAGCAAATCCGCACCGGAAAAAATCGTGACCGCGCCGGTTTCCCTGGC
This sequence comes from Chitinivibrionales bacterium, assembly GCA_035516255.1. Taxonomy (NCBI): domain Bacteria; kingdom Pseudomonadati; phylum Fibrobacterota; class Chitinivibrionia; order Chitinivibrionales; species Chitinivibrionales bacterium. Next base: position 41,643 of record DATJAL010000051.1, read on the forward strand.
TCCCCGCGCGCCCGTTGTGGGCGAGGGCGTACTCATGCGCGTGTTTGGAAAAAAGGAAATCGCGACTATGGCGGCCGATGCCGTCGCGGCATTATCGCGCCTTTTATACGAAAAAGACTGTTCTCTTGTCGAAGTTAATCCATATATATTGACAAGAGATAACAAGCTTGTTGCCGCCGACGCAAAGATCATCATTGACGACAATGCCCTGTACAAGCACCCCGATCTCGAGGCGCTCCGTAACAGCGAGGAGTACGGCGAAGGCGAAATGGCCGCCCAACGCGCCGGCCTGAGCTATGTGGGGCTCGACGGCGACATCGGCTGTATGGTGAACGGAGCCGGTCTCGCCATGGCGACCATGGACCTGATCAAGCTGTTCGGCGGCAGGCCGGCAAATTTTCTCGATGTGGGCGGAAGCTCGAACCCCCAAAAAATCCTTGCGGCGTTCGAACTCCTGCTCGCCGGCAAAACGGTGAAGGTGATTTGCGTGAATATTTTCGGCGGCATCACGAGGTGCGACGACATTGCGCAGGGCATTCTTCTTGCCAAACGGCAACTGGGCATCGGGTTGCCGCTCGTGGTACGTCTCACCGGTACCAACGGGGAAAAGGGCCGCGCCATGCTGGCGGACGCAGCCATCCATACGCAGACCGACATGGTTGCCGCTGTTAAAAAGGCCGTGGAACTCGCGGGGGCCGCGCCATGAGCATACTTGTCGGAAGGGAAACGCGCGTTTTGGTCCAGGGCATCACCGGGCGCGACGGGTCGTTCCACGCTCTTGCCATGCAGCGGGAAGGAACCGACGTGGTGGGCGGCGTGACGCCGGGAAAGGGAGGTTCACAAGTAGGAACTCTGCCCGTGTTCAACACGGTGGAGGAAGCGAAGGCTGCGGCCGGCGCGGACTGCTCGGTGGTGTTCGTACCGGCACCGCATGCTTCCGCAGCGATCAGGGAGGCGGCGGACAGCCGCATCCCGCTCATCGTTTGTATCACCGAAGGGATACCAGTGCTTGAGATGGTCGAGAATTGCCAATATGTCAATAACAGGGGTGTGAGGCTTGTCGGCCCCAATTGCCCGGGGCTCGCGACGCCGGGCGCGTGCAAGGCGGGGATAATTCCGGCCCCTGTCCTTAGCAAAGGGCCTGTCGGCGTGATGTCGCGTTCCGGCACGCTCACCTACGAGGTGGTGGCGCGGCTCACCGCTGCCGGCCTGGGGCAGTCGAGCGTCGTTGGTATAGGGGGAGACCCGGTGAAGGGCACGAGTTTCGTTGAACTGCTCAATCTTTTCGATGAAGACGAAGCCACCGAGGCGGTCGTCATGATCGGCGAGATCGGCGGCGACGACGAGGAGCGCGCCGCCGAATATATCCGCCATATGTCGAAACGGGTGGTCGCCTATGTTGCGGGCAAAACCGCGCCGCAGGAAAAAAGGATGGGCCACGCCGGCGCCATTATTTCGGCGGGAAGGGGCGGCGTTGAAGAGAAAATCGCGGTGCTTGAGGATGCAGGCGTGATCATTGTTGACAGACCGGACTTGGTGGTGGGGGCTTTGGGACTTCGATAAGGTGTGCAAATGATACATTCACCGTAAAGACGCAAAGGCCGCAAAGAAGATTTACAAGAGAATGTGCCATGAAAAAAAATCCATTTGACTTTGCGTTCTTTGCGCCTTTGCGGTGAGGTGCGAGCTAGTACTTCAGGTCAGGGACGGTTACCAATGGACAACATCGGCTATATAGAAGACCTGTATGCCCTGTGGCAAAAGGACCCCGCCGGCGTCCCAAAGGAATGGCACGAGGTGTTTGCGAAGAATGACGGTACCTTGACACCCGCGACGCAGGCAACTGCTCCTGTTAAAGAGACTTCGGCCGGCCAGCCCTTTCAGCAGCTTAAGCAAAGCCGCGTCGACAGCCTGCTCTGGGCATTCCGCGACGTGGGCTACCTGTACGCGAAACTCAATCCGCTGGGAGACTATTCGCTCGACCACAGCTACCTGCCCCATCCGGCAAAAGGCGATTACGAGCGGCTCACCCTCGAGGAATTCGGCATTCCGCAGGAAGATCTCGACCTGGTCTTTTTCGCGGGCAGGGCCATGCGGCCGCAAAACGCGCCGTTGCGGACCCTCATCGAGGCGTTCCGCGATACTTACTGTTCGTCAATCGGCGTCGAGTTCCTCCATATCCAGGACCGGGCGATACGGCGCTGGCTCGTGGAAACCATGGAAACCACCCGCAACCGGCCCGACATCACGACGGAACAGCGGGAAACGATCCTCGACGATCTTCTGCGCACCGAGGAGCTCGAGCATTTTCTCGACACGTTTTTTCTGGGGCAGCGCCGGTTTTCGCTCGAGGGCTCGGAGGCGCTCGTGCCCGCGCTCCATTTTCTGGTGGACGAGGCGGCGCGGCAGGGGATCAGCGACATCGTGCTCGGCTCCACGCACCGCGGCAGGCTCTCGATCCTCACCACGGTGCTCACCATGTCGGCCGAGGAACTGTTCTCGCGATTCGACGAAAATTACCATCCGGGAATGTACGGCGGCGCCGGCGACGTCAAATACCATATCGGCTACGACATGGTCCACAAGAACGAGGACGGCAGCTCCATCAGGGTCACTCTTGCGTCCAACGCGAGCCATCTCGAATCGGTTGACGGCGTGGTGGAGGGGATCGCCCGGGCGCGCCAGGATAAAAAGGGCGATGCCGGCCGCAAGCGCGTGGTGCCGGTGCTCATCCACGGCGACGCCGCGGTTTCGGGCCAGGGTATTGTGGCTGAAACAATGAACCTTTCGCGGCTGCCCGGCTATGCCACGGGCGGCACGATACACATCGTGATCAACAACCAGATCGGGTTCACGACGTCGGCGCGCAGCGCGCGGTCAACGTTTTTTCCCACCGACGTGGCCAAGATGCTCGCCGTTCCCATCTTACATGTCAATGGCGACGATCCCGAGGCGCTCGTCTATGCCGTGGGGCTTGCGCTGCGGTTCAGGCAGCGGTTCGCCGGCGACTGCGTGATAGACATCTTCTGCTACCGCCGGCACGGCCACAACGAAGGCGACGAACCTTCCTTCACGCACCCGCACATGTACAAGCTCATCGCGGAGCACCAAAGCGTTGCCGTCATGTACGGCAAACGCTGCGAGCAGCGGGGCGTCATGGGCGCGCAGGAGCAGCAGCGGCTGCGCTCAACGTATCACGACCGGCTCAAATTCTCTCTTGACAAGGCAAGGGCCGAGGCCGCGGCCGCACCCGAGCCGGCGCCAGTTGACGAAAAGGAACAACCGCCGGTCTTCACCGGTGTCGCGGAAAAAACGCTGCGCGCGGTGGCCGCTTGCCTCACCACGGTGCCCGAAGGTTTTTCCATGCACCCGAAGCTGCGGCAGATCGTCGCGGCAAAGGCCAGGCTTCTTGACGAAAAAAAACTGGTTGACTGGGCCTTTGCCGAATCGCTTGCTTTCGGATCGCTTCTGCTCGAAGGAACGCCGGTGCGCATGAGCGGCCAGGACTGCGAGCGCGGCACGTTCGCCCAGCGCCACATGGTCTGGTGGGACGCAAAGAGTCAAACGCCGGTTTCACGCACTCCGCTGAACGAGCTGCGGCAGGGCCAGGCGATGCTTCGGCTGTTCGACAGCCCGCTTTCCGAATATTCGGTGCTTGGCTTCGAATACGGCTATGCCCTCGGAGACCCGTCGGCGCTTACGATTTGGGAGGCCCAGTTCGGCGATTTCACTAACGGCGCCCAAGTAATCCTCGACAACTACCTTTGCAGCGCGGAAAAAAAATGGCAGCAGAAAAACGGCCTGGTCCTGCTCATGCCCCACGGCAACGAGGGCCAGGGGCCCGACCACTCCTGCGGCCTCCTGGAACGGTTCCTGCAGCGATGCGCCGGCAACAACATCCAGGTGTGCAACGCGACCTCGCCGGCGCAGTATTTCCACCTGCTGCGGCGCCAGGCAAAAGGTTCCTTGCAAAAGCCGCTCGTCGTCATGTCGCCCAAGAGCCTGTTGCGGCATCCGTCCGCCTTATCGCCGTTTTCTGATTTGTCAAACGGCACCTTTGTGGAGGTCTTGGGTGATCCCGTCTCGCCCGTTGACGTCGTCCGGGTGCTCCTATGCTCGGGAAAGGTGTATTACGACTTGCTTGCGCAACAGGAAAAGGCGCCCGCAGCGCGCACCGCGATCATCAGGATCGAGCAACTGTACCCGTTTCCGGCGCGCCAGGTGCGGGAAGCGCTCGGCCGGTATCCGCAAAATAAAAAAATTACATGGGTCCAGGAGGAGCACAAAAATTTCGGCGCGTGGCAATTTGTCCGCGACCGGTTTCTGGAAAATTTCCCGGACGTCGCGCTCGGATATCACGGCAGGCCGGAATCCGCCAGCGCCGCAAGCGGCAGGCTCAAGGAACACCGCGCGGAACAGCAAAAACTCGTGGAAAGCATTTTTCCGGAGGAGTAGCGTATGAAAAAAAACATCGTTGTGCCTGAGATGGGCGAGTCGGTGAGCACGGGCGTTATCGTTGACTGGCTGAAAAAGAACGGGGACGCGGTCAGGGAAGGCGATCCACTCTTTGAGCTGGAGACCGACAAGGCGACCGTGGTCGTTCCCGCCACCAGCGGCGGGACCATTGAAATCCTCGCGGAAAAGGACGCGGAGGTGCGCATTGGTCAAGTCGTGGCATTGGTTGACGATGCGGCCGCGGCCATGCCGCTTTCACAACCCGCGGCGGAAAAATCGCCGGTGGCGCAGCCACCGGTGCCGCTGTCGCCGTCGGTGCGTCGCATCGTGGAGGAAAACAGGCTCGAGCCTTCGGCGCTGCCGGGCAGCGGCGCGGGCGGACGCATCACCAAGGCGGACGCGCAGGCCGCCGCCGAAAAGCAACAACCGCAGGCCGTCGCGCCGGCTGCGGCAAAAACCGGCCAGACCCGGGTGAAAATGACCCTGCTGCGGAAAAAAACCGCCGAACGCCTCGTGCAGGCGCGGCTGGAATCGGTGCATGTGACTACCTACAACGAGGTCGACATGGGCAAGGTAATGGGGATCCGCTCGCACTTCCAGGAGGCGTTCGAAAAGGAGCACGGCGTCAAAATAGGGTACATGTCGTTTTTTGTCAAGGCCTGCTGCAAGGCGCTTTCGTCCCACCGCGAGCTCAACGCGCAGGTGGAGGGCGACGAAATCGTGTACAACGATTTCTGCAACATCGGCATCGCGATATCCATGGACCGCGGGCTCATCGTGCCGGTGGTCCGCAACGCCGAAAGGCTCACCTTTGCCGAACTGGAGCGTGCGATCGCCGATTTGGCCCGGCGCGGCCGCGACAAGCGGCTTTTGCCCGACGAGCTGTCCGGCGGCACCTTCTCCATCACCAACGGCGGCGTGTTCGGGTCGCTCATGTCAACGCCGGTGCCCGCGTACCCGCAGTCGGCGATCCTGGGCATGCACACGATAAAAAAGCGGCCGGTCGCCGTCGGCGACGAGGTGGTTGTCCGGCCCATGATGTACGTCGCGCTCACCTACGACCACCGGATCGTTGACGGAAAAGATGCAATTGGCTTTTTGGTAAAGGTAAAGGAGTTTGTGGAAGATCCCGATACCTTGCTGCTCGAAATGTGAAGCTGACTCCATGAACGCGCAAACGCATTACGACATCCTCGTCATCGGCGCGGGCCCCGCAGGCTATTGCGCCGCCATCAGGGCCGCGCAGCTCGGCTTCTCGACCGCGGTCATTGACAAAAGCAAAACAGCCGGCGGGACCTGCATCAACGTCGGGTGCATTCCGTCAAAGGCCCTGCTCGATTCGAGCGAGCTGTTCGACGTGGCGAAAAACGTGCTTTCCGCCCACGGCGTGAATGCAGGAAACGTTTCCTTGGACCTTGGGGCCATGATGGCGCGCAAGAACGGCGTTGTGGCCGCATTGACGGGCGGCATCGAAACCCTGTTCCGCGCCAACCGCATCAATTTTGTCCATGGAGCGGCGCGTTTCACGGGCCCGCGTGAGCTGGCGATCGAATCCGCAGGCGGAACCTATGCCATTACGGCGGGACGCGCAATCGTCATTGCCGCGGGAAGCGCACCTGCCGGCCTTGCCTCGGTTCCCATCGACGGCACGACGGTTGTCGACTCGACGGCCGCGCTCTCCTTTGACAAGGTACCCGCAAGGCTCGCGATCGTCGGCGGCGGGGCGATCGGCGTGGAACTGGGGAGCGTCTGGTCCAGGCTGGGGGCGAAGGTGACCATCATCGAGCTGATGCCGCAGCTGCTGCCGGGATGGGACGGCCAGGCCGCGCGGCTGCTTGCCCGTGTGTTGAACAAGCAGGGCGTTGCGGTGATGACCGGAGCAAACGTTGAAGGCGAGGAAATGCGCGGCGACGGGATGCACCTTGCCGTCCGCTGGAACAACATGGTCGGCGACGTCGCCGCCGACAAGGTCCTGGTCGCTGTGGGACGCAGACCATACACCGAAAACCTGGGCCTTGACAAAATAGGCATCATCCCTGACCAAAAAACCGGGTGCATCCCGATAAGCAAGCTGGGCATGACCGCATGCGACGGTGTGTATGCGGCGGGGGACTGCGTTCCCGGTCCAATGCTCGCACACAAGGCGTTTGAAGAGGGCATTGCGGTCGTCGAAACCATTGCGGGAAAAGCCGGGCATGTCGATTACGCCACAATCCCCGGCGTTGTGTACACATCGCCCGAAATAGCCTTTGTCGGCGCGACCGAGGAAAATTTAAAGGAGCGCGGCATCGCATTTGCGGCCGGTAGTTTTCCATTCAGGGCAAACGGCCGGGCCTCGGCAATGGGCGCGACCGACGGCTTTGTCAAGGTACTTTCCGATGCCGCGACCGACGCGGTGCTCGGGGTGCACATTGTTGGCCCGGTTGCCTCGGAGCTCGTCGCCGAGGCGGTCTCGGTGATGGCGTTCGGCGGCAGCGCCGAGGACATCGCCCGCACGGTCCATGCGCACCCGACGCTGTCGGAGGCGCTGCGCGAGGCCGCGCTCGATGTTGACAAACGCTCCTTGCACGCGCCGCCAGTAGGGAAGAAGCAGTGATACGACAGCGTTGCACTAATTCAACAATCATTAAAAAAGGAAAAGCCCATGACCGAAACCGCTTACGCAAAAGGTCTTGAAGGCGTTATTGCCGGGGAATCAACGATATGCCAGATCGACGGGCAAAACGGAAGGCTTCTTTACAGAGGGTATGGCATCGATGATCTCGCAAGGAATTCAACGTACGAAGAAACCGTATATCTGCTCTTGTTCGAAAAACTTCCCACGCCGGCGGAATTTGCCGCGTTCAAGGAAAACTTCCGCTCGGGCAGGGACATAGCGCCGCAGATCCAAGACATGATCCGCAACTTTCCCGAGTCGGGCGATCCCATGGAGCTGCTCCAGTCGGTGATGTCGTACCTGAGCGGCTACGTCGCGCACAAGATAAAACATTCCGCGACCTGCAACTGCCGCGAGACGCTCCACCAGGTGGCCCAGCTCCCCACCGTGATTGCCGCGTATCAGCGGTTCAAGGAGGGAAAAAACTATGTCGCGCCGCGGCCAGGCCTTGCGCACGGCGCGAATTTCCTGTACATGCTGCGCGGAGAGGAGCCGCGGCCCTACGAGGCGGCCGTCATGGACAAATGCATGATCATCCACGCCGAGCACGGGTTCAACGCATCGACCTTCACCGCGCGCGTGGTGGCGTCGAGCCTTTCCACCTGTTACAGCAGCATCTCGGCCGCCATCGGGTCGCTGCGCGGTTCGCTGCACGGCGGCGCCAACGAACAGGTGATGGAAATGGTTGATGAGATCGGCGGCATTGACAAGGTGGAGCCATGGCTCGACAAGACGCTTTCCGAAAAGAAAAAAATAATGGGCATGGGGCACCGGGAATACAGGGTCAAGGACCCGCGGGCGCACCTCATGGAGGGCTATTTGCGGGAATTGACCGAAAGGAAAGGCGGCAACAGGCATTTGTCAATTTTACTCGCGCTCGAGAAAAGCTTCAGGCAGCGCATGGATCAGAAAGGAAAGCCGCTGTATCCCAACGTGGACTTTTTCTCCGGCGGCGTGTACGAAATGCTCGGGATACCGCGGCAATTGTTCACGCCCATTTTCGCCATGGCCCGCTCGGCGGGGTGGCTCGCGCACATTCTCGAGCAGCGGAAAGACAACCGCCTGTTCAGGCCCGAATGCCTGTATACAGGTCCGCGGCCGCGGGAATATGTGAAAATTGAACAAAGATGAATAACCTGAATGATGCTGTGATGGGTTGCCGCTGTGAGCGCGGAAAACATGAAGGATAACATCAGAAACAATCAATAGGGGTCTCTAAAAGTTCATTTTGTCAGGAAAACCGTCACTCCCGCGCAAACGGGAGTCCATCTTCTTTTATGAAACTTCTGAAATGGATTCCCGCTTTCGCGGGAATGACACGAAAACTAAGTTGCCTATTGATTAAGCAATTTTAACAATCTCTTTTTCTGCCGCAATTTTTGTTAGACTTTAATAAAGGTGATCAATTATGCCCGACAAAATTCTTTCTCTTGAGGATGTCCGCGAGGCTGCAAAGGCCAAGCTCAAGGGCATTTGCGGCGTGTACCGGATTTGCGACGGCCAGGACATCCGGCTGTGCCAGGGGCACAGTTACGGGAGCCCCGTCGGCATCGGCGGCATCGGCAGCGGCGCGTCGTTCGCCAACAACATCAAGGCGCTCGACGCGATTTGCCTTAAGTCAAGCCTCATCGGCCGGGATTTTACGCCCGACACCGGGTTCAATTTCTTCGGCCGCAGCCTTTCCATGCCCGTCATGGCGGCCAGCGTGAGCGGCAACCAGAGTTTCGGCGGTGACAGCGTCATCACCGAGCCCGACCTGTGCCGCGCCGTCGTCACGGGCTGTAAAATGGCGGGCACCCTGGGATGGCGCGGCGACTCATTCAATTACTCCCTCGAAAACGCGTTCGGCATCGATGCGATCGCAAACGAGGGCGGGTGGGGAGTACAAATTGTCAAGCCGCGGCACCAGGCGACCGTCATCTCATTTTTCCGGAAGGCGGAGCGGGCCGGGTGCGCGGCGGTGGGCGTTGATATCGACGGCTATGGCTCCAGTGCCATGGCGCGCCATCACCAGCCCGTGTTCCGGAAAAGCATGCTTGACTTAAAAGAACTGGTGGCCGCAACGGCCCTGCCGGTGATCATCAAGGGGGTCATGTCGGTCGAAGACGCGCAAAACGCTCTTGACGCCGGTGCCGCGGCGATCGTGGTGTCGAACCACGGCGGCAGGGTGCTCGACCATACGCCGGGAACGGCCGAGGTCCTGCCCGCGATCGCCCAGGAGGTGGGCGGGAAGATCATGGTCCTGGCAGACGGCGGAGTACGCACCGGGTACGATGTATTGAAGATGCTGGCCGCCGGCGCCCGTGCCGTCCTTGTCGGACGCGACATCGTCCGCGCCGCGGTGGGCGGCGGCGCAAACGGCGTGAGGATGCAAATGGAGTATTTGAGGGACGACCTCGCCCGGGCGATGAAAATGACGGGATGCGAATCGCTGGACGGGATTTCGCCCGCCGTAGTGTGCTGAAAAACCGTTTCGCACCGTGAAAATGGTTTAAAATTTATCCCGTCATTTTCTAATGACGGGCCGCACCTGACACCGGAATATATTTTTTATCGGGGAAGCGTCAGATGTCCGCAACCGGAGCGTGGCGATGATTGATGATCTCTATGCCTTTCTTGCCAGAATCGGTTTCAGGGAGCCGCTCCATTCTCCCATAACGCACATGCCGATCGGCCTGGTGACCGGCGCCCTTATTTTCTTTTTGGTGGCCGTGTTCTTCAAGCGCAAGGAATTCGTACTCACCGCGCGGCACGCCTCGATCCTCGCGTTCATTTTCGTATTTCCCACCATCATGCTCGGCGTGATCGACTGGATCCATTTCTACCATGCCACCCTGTTCGTGCCGATCATGATCAAGATGACCCTCGCTTCCGTCGCGCTCGTGGTGATCGGCGCCGGCATAATCCTGGGAAGCGAAATCAAGCTCCATACCATGACGATGACCGTCCTTTACACCGTCGCGTTCATCGCCATGGTCGGGCTGGGATATTTCGGGTCGGGGATCATATACGGGCGCGGATTGAAGGTCAAGGCGCCCGCGTCGTCGCCCGCCGCGGTCCGCCCGGCCGCACCCGCCGGCCGGCACGATACGGCGCAGGCCGGGAGCGTCCAACCAAGGCATGATTCCGCGTCCGTCAACGTTGGGCCCGGCGCGCCTCCCGTGCCGAGATAATCCTGGGATAAATCGCCATGATGAAACCTGTTGTAAAATCTTCGTTAAGGATAAAACGCCTTGCAATTGCCCTGCTTGTCGCAGCGATTGCTTTCGCATCGCCGGTCATGGCGCACGGCGGGCACGTTCATAAAGCGCCGGATTCGAATGTTGTGCTCAAAGATTCCCTGATTCACCTTGACACCGTGGAAAAATCGCCGCTGTCCGGCACCATGGGCTTTGAGGAAAAGCCGGGCGGCATGGTTCCGCTCGATGTTCCTTTTATCGATGAGGCGGGCGACACGGTGCGGCTCAAAGACGTCATGCAGGGGCCCACGGTCCTTTCCTTATTATATTACCGGTGCCCCGACGCCTGCGGCCTGCTCCTCACCGGCATCGCGCGGGTCCTGGGCGCCATGGGCGACACATCGGGGACGGCGCCGAACGTGGTCACCATCAGCATTGACGAAACAGAAACGCCGGCGGACGCGGCAAAAGCCAAAACCATCGCGCTTGAGTCGCTCCAGAGACCTCTTTCCAAAACACGGTGGCATTTTCTCACCGGCGCAGGCCCGAGCATCAAACGCGTCACGAACGCGGTGGGCTTCCGGTTTGTAAAAAAGGGAAACGAATTCGACCACCCGCTCGGCCTCGTCGTGCTGTCGCCGCAGGGAAAGGTGGTGCGCTACATCATGGGCACCGATTTTCTTCCCATGGACATCACCCTGTCGCTGATGCAGGCATCAAGCGGCGCCGTCCAGCCCACCATCGCGCGGGTGCTGCGCGCTTGTTTCAGTTATGATCCCAAAAGCCACCGGTTCGTGTTCAACGTCCTTCAGGTGAGCGCGACGGTCGTTTTCCTCATCGTGGCGATGTTCGTGGCGTACCTTATCGCCTCCGGCAGGAAGCGCGCAGCGAAAGGCCCCCGATGACCAGCGGCGAACGTCCCGCAGGCACCCCTGTTCCGTATTTTGCCCGCAGGGGAAACCTTCCCCGCGCCATAGAATGGCTTTTGTCAACCGACCACAAGCGCATCGGCATCCTCTACCTCGTGTGCATCATGACGTTTTTTTCCGTCGCCGTGGCCATCGGCGTCATCATGCGCATCAGCATGCTTCCGGGCAGCCACCTGCTCACGCCGCAGCGCTACAACGCCGCGTTCACCCTGCACGGCATCATCATGGTTTTTCTGGTGGTCATCCCGGCCGTGCCCACCATCTTCGGGAATTTTTTTCTTCCCATCCTCATCGGCGGCCGCGACATGATATTTCCCCGGCTCAACCTGTTCACGTGGTACCTTTTCGTGACCGGCGCGCTGCTCGCCATGGTGTCGGTGTTCTTCGGCGGCGGCGCGGTGGACACGGGCTGGACCTTCTACGTTCCGTTCAGCCTCAAGACCACGGTAAACGTGCCGGTCGCGGTGTTCGCGGTGTTCGTGCTCGGCATGTCGTCGATCCTCACCGGCATCAACATCGTCACCACGGTGCACCAGCTCCGGGCGCCGGGCATGAGGTTTTTCAGGATGCCGCTCTCGGTGTGGGGGTTCTACGCCACCGCGTGGGTGCAGATCCTGGCCACGCCCATCATCGGCGTCACCATGCTGCTCGTGCTCGTGGAACGGCTGTTCGGCATCGGCGTGTTCGATCCGTCAAAGGGCGGCGACCCGCTCCTGTACCAGCACCTGTTCTGGATTTACTCGCACCCTGCGGTTTACATCATGATACTCCCGGCCATGGGCGTGGTCTCCGACATTTTCCCGGTTTTTTCGCGGAAGAACATTTACGGATACAAGATGATCGCGTTTTCGAGCCTCGCCATCGCGAGCGTGGGATCGCTCGTGTGGGGCCATCACATGTACGTGAGCGGACAAAGCGACACCGCCGGCATCATCTTCTCGTTCCTCACGTTTCTCGTGGCCGTGCCGAGCGCGATCAAGGTGTTTAACTGGCTCGCCACCATGTACAAGGGCTCGATCCAGGTGGAGCCGCCGTTTCTGTTCGCGCTGGCGTTCATTTTCCTGTTTTCCATCGGGGGGCTCACCGGGCTTTTTCTCGGAGCGCTGTCGCCGAACGTCCAGCTCCATAACACCTACTTCGTGGTGGCGCATTTCCACTATGTCATTTTCGGCGGCATGGGCTTCGGCCTGTTCGCCACGATCCATTACTGGTTCCCGAAAATGACCGGCAGGATGTACGCCAAGATGCCCGCGGTGGTGTCGTGGCTCATCATATTCGTGGGCTTCAACATGTTTTATTTCCCCATGTTCATCATGGGTTGGGAAGGGATGCCGCGCCGCTACGCGACCTATCTTCCGCAGTTTGCCGGGCTTCACCTGTTCGCGAGCATCGGGTCGTTCATCATGGTGGCAGGTCTCGTTCTCATGGCCGCAAACCTTATAAGAGGAATGCTGGCGGGCCCCAAGGCGCCGGCAAATCCCTGGGGAGGCGCCACGCTCGAATGGACGCTGCCGTCGCCGCCCGGACACGAAGACTTCGAGGAGATCCCGGTCATCACGAAGGGCCCTTACGATTTTGTAAAGAAAGACGGCGCCGCATGAACGCCGAAAAAGACACCTTTGCCGGCGCGCGCGTGGGGATGTGGCTGTTCATCGCCACGGAATTCATCCTGTTCGGCGGGCTTTTTCTGCTGTACTCCATGTACCGGCTCACGCACCCGGCGGATTTCCACGCCGGATCAACGGAGCTGTCGCGGTTTTTCGGCACGCTCAACACCTGCATCCTCATCACGAGCAGCCTTACCGTGGCGCTCGCCATTCTGTTTTTACGGGAGGGAAGGATAAAAGCCGCCGCGGCGTATCTTCTGGCCACCATCGGTTTCGGGTGCGGTTTCCTTATTGTAAAGGCCTTTGAGTGGACGGCAAAGTTCCATCACGGCCTATTTCCCGGCGCCGCGCACCTTCTCGGCCTTCCCAAAGGGGAAATTCTGTATTTCGGGCTGTATTACATGATGACGGGCCTGCACGCCCTCCACGTGATCGTGGGGATCGTTGTGCTTTCGGTGATGCTCGGCCGGGTCCTGCGCGGCACGGTAAACGCGTCGCGGCCCGTGTATCTCATGAACGCGGGGCTCTACTGGCATCTGGTGGACATTATCTGGATATTTTTATTTCCGCTATTTTATTTGATAACATGAAAAAACTTCGCCGCAAAGGACGCAGAAAAGGCAATAGAATGAGGACCTTGAATAACTCAAAGTAGGGAATGCTGTCACTCCCGCGCGGCGCGTTAGCTCTATGGAAGCGGGAGTCCATCTTCTCATTTGAAATTTCAGCCATGAATTCCCGCTTTCGCGGGAATGACAATGTTTGTTTCACACATTTAGGGCGGATGAAAATGGAAAATCAACAAGTCTCACTAGCATCGCGCGGGTTGCTGAAGGAAACCGGCCTGCGCGGCCTTATTGGGGTGTGGGCGGCCCTGATCGCCTTTACCGCGCTCACCGTGGCGGTGGCCGGGCTCAATCTGCAGAAAATCGCGGTGGTGGTGTGCCTGGCAATCGCGGCTGTCAAGTCGACCCTGGTGATATTTTATTTCATGCAGCTCTGGTACGAGCGCCGCCTTATCATACGGCTCATCGTGCCCATCGCCATGATCACGCTCGCCATATTCATCGGGCTCACCTTTTCCGACGTGTTCACGAGGTAGGGTTCAATGGCGACCTCCACCGGCATCGTCAACGGCGCGCTCATCTACATCCTCGCGGTCTCGGTATTGCTGTTTTTCCTCATCGTGTTTTTCATGGCATATTTCCTGGTGCGGTACCGCGCATCGCGCAACCCGGTGCCGTCGGAGCTGCCCGCGAGCCGCCTCATCGAGGCGCTGTGGGTGATCGTGCCGACGCTCATCGTCATGACCATGTTCTTCTACGGGCTCACCGGGTTCGGCTTCCTCCGCGCGGCGCCGAAGGATTCCTTTTGTGTAAAGGTTTTGTCGCGCCAGTGGTCGTGGCTTTTCGAGTACCCGAATGGGAAAAAGAGCGCCGATCTGGTGGTGCCCATGGGAAGAAACGTGCGGTGCGAGCTTGTCTCGGCCGACGTGATCCACGGGTTCTACGTGCCCGCGTTTCGGATCCAGCAGGACGCGGTGCCGGGGATGAAAACGTACGTGTGGTTCAACGCCACGACCCCGGGAACGCATTACGTTCTCTGCTCGCAATATTGCGGCAGAAAACATTCGTCGATGATCGCGCGGCTGTACGTGGTGCTTCCCGGCCAGTTCGACGACTGGCTCAAGGGGAAGAGCATCCCGCTCGGCAACGTGAACTACGCGAACATGCCGGCGGGGGAGCGGCTCCTGTTCGAGCGCGGGTGCATCTCGTGCCATTCGCTCGAAGGCACCCTCATGGTGGGACCTTCGTTGAAAGGCCTGTTCGGCTCGAAGGTGGTCGTGGCCACCGCCGGCGTTGAACACGCCGTAACGGCCGACAGCGCGTATCTGTACCGGTCGATCGCCGACCCCGGCGCCGACGTTGTGTCGGGGTTCCCCAACACCATGCCGCCCACGAAAGACCTCGTAAACGACCAGGAAATTTCACAGATCATCGCGTACATCAAGGGCCTCAAATGACGGTTTCCCGTTTGTCATTTAACTCCGTCGCCGCGCTGGTGCGTCCCCTGCTTTCGCTCGCCGTGGCCTGTTCCGCGGTCGCCGGATACGTGCTGTTCAGCCGGCGGACCGAATGGCGCGCGCTCGCCGCCTTCGCAGGCGTGTTCCTCCTTGCGTGCGCGGCCTCGGCGGTCAACCAGGTCCAGGAATCCGCCTATGACGTCCGGATGGGGCGCACGAAATCACGGCCTTTACCGATGCGAAAAATCACTTCCGCGGCGGCCCTTAGGGTCGCTTTTTCCTGCGGGCTTGCCGGCGCGGGCCTGCTTTTCTGCACAACGGCCCTTGCGGGCCTGCTCGGCCTTGCGACCCTCGCGTGGTATAACGGTGTTTATACCCCGCTTAAGCCGAAAACACGATTCGCCGTTTTATTGGGCGCGCTGGTGGGCGCGCTCCCGCCGGTGATAGGGTACACCGCGGCGGGGGGGGCTATCGTCACCGAATGCACCCTGATTTCCCTTTTCATGTTTTCGTGGCAGGTTGCCCATTTTCAGTTGCTGATGGTGAAATACGGAAAAGAATATGAAGCGGCGGGATTTGTTCCCCTGATAAGGTCGGAAAAAGACCGGTTGACACGGATTTCCGTTTTGGTTTGGGTGGCGGCGGCGTCGGCCTGCGCGTTGGCCTTTCCGCTCTTTAATGGCGAAACGGCGATGATCTGGTGGGTGTATTGCACCTGCGCGGCCGGCGGCGCCTACTTTCTTTCCGCCGCGATATTGCCGCAAGTCAATTTCAGGGCCGCGTCATTTTCCATGTACCTCTTCCAGGCAAGCATTCTCGGCACGGTGATCGTCGGGTCGCTGGCATCTTACGGTTGATCAGGAAAATATTTCACCACGGAGACACAGAGAGCACGGAGAGGATATACAGAGTTGGGCCTTCCCGTTAAAAGTGAAAAATCCGTCAGCCGGGAAATTTCGCATTAAGCAAGCTCACCCCGAGAACGGCGAGATACGACGCCGCGGCAAGGGCGCAGGCGCTTAAAGCAGCCACGAGCAATAGCATGCCTCCGGTAAGCGGACGCGAAAGCACGACTGCGGCAATGCCGCAGGAGAGGACGAAAAACACGGCGGCGACCGTCATTTTTTTTACCAGGATCGGCGTGGTCACCCGCCGGAAGCGGATTTTTCCGTCGAGCAGGCCTGCGCAGAAAGCAAGCGCAACCGTGACGGGAAGCAGGGCGCCGAGCACCATGACGGTGGCCGCGACGTTATCCCGGACCGCGCCGTGAAGGACCGTTGCAACGAGGGACATCAGCAGAACGGCGGCGGTGAACGCCTGCGGAAAGTGAACCATCACGGGATGGATGTCGAGCGACAGGACGAACTTTCTCATGGGGGAAATTTTCTCCGAATACGGCTCGAACATCTTTTCGCCCACGCCGCAGGCCGGGCACTTGCCGTGAAGCTTTCCTTTTTCCATTATAAAGCCGCACGATTTGCAACGGACATATTCTTTCATAGAAAACCTTTCTGAGCCGGGCCAATGGTCAGTGTGCTTCCAGAAGCAGCATCGCGACGCACCAGAGGTTAAGACCCCCTGAAGCAATCAGGTTCATGAGCATGGTGCGGTCGAAATCGGCGCGCTTCTCATCGCCGAGCACGGCGAAAAACCAAAAGACAAAATAAATCGCCGCCGGCAGAGACGCGACGGCAAACCATGCAGCCGGCGCGACACCAAATGAAGCCAGGAAAAAATAAAAGAAACCGGTCAAACCCGCGGCCATCAAAACCGCGGCGAGCGTCATGGTTTTTTTTATGCCGAGAAAAAGGCTTATCGAAACGTCGCCCCGTCGTGCGTCCTCGCGGTGCTGGTAAATCTGGGTAAGGGGGAAAATGCCGAGGAGAAAAAGACCTGTCGCCGTTGCGGGAAACAAGAATCTGAATATCGCCAGATCGCGAACCTGCATATTATTGACAGACAGGACAACCAGCAAAAAAGTGAACGTGCCCTGGCCAATTCCCGCCCACAGCCATCCGACGACCGGATGCCTTTTAATCCTTACCGTATTCCAACTGTACGCCTTTGATGCCAGTCCGTAGATAAAGCATCCGAGGGCAAAGCGCCATCCGACAAAAAAGGCGGCAAGAACCGCAGCCGCATCCAGGGCTAGGGAAAACCATAAGAGGTCGGGCGCCACCGGCAGCGGCCGCCTGAGCGCGCCGATGCTTTCCCGGTCGCGGTCATAAAAGGAATTAAACCCGTTTGATGCCGTGTAAAGGAGAAAATGCAGGACGAAGAAAACAATCCATGCCTTGACGGGATCGAATGCCCCCGCCGAAACCAGCGCCAGCAGGAATATCGGCAGCAGAAAAAAGGAAAAGGGCAGCCTGATATGTTCGATGCTTGACCGTGTGATCGGGGTTTTTATCACCGTTTTTTTCCGGCATTTTCATTTATTTGGGAACGTCCCGCTATGGAATTAAAATAATTTTTCCGTACGCTCCCTTGTCCATCACCGCCTTGTGCGCCGCCGGCGCATCTTTTAACGGGATTTCCTTTCCGACAACCGGATTATACGTTTGGTTTATCAGCCCCGCGATGACCGCGGCATGGATGGAGGCGATGTCCGCGGCCGAGGCGTTGAACAGCGTCATGCCCAGGACCGACGCGTCGCGCGCCATAAGGTCGCGCGGGTCGATCTCAACGGCGCCCCTGCTGCCGATCACCACGACCCTGCCGTTCTTGGCAAGTACCGTGAGGTCGCGCGCGAGGTTTACATTCGCGAGCATTTCCAGCACCACGTCCGCGCCGCGGCCGCCGGTGAGCGGCGCCACCGCGTCGAGGTAGCCCGGAGCGGTGTGGTCGAGTACGTGCTTGATTCCCTGCGCGGAAAGCAGGCCGCGGCCGCGCTCCGTTCCGCCCGTGGCGATCACCAGGCACCCGGCCGCCTTCGCCATCTGGACCGCGGCGATGCCTACCCCTCCGGTTGCGCCGTGAACGAGCACGGTTTCACCCGCGGCGGCGCGGGCGCGCTGGAACAGCGCGCGAAACGCCGTTCCGTACGGCACGCCGATGCACGCTCCCTGCTGAAAGCTGATGCGGCCCGGCAGCGGATGCACGTGGCGCTGTTCGCACGCCGCGGCCTCGGCGTAGGTTCCCGTCACCGAGCCCGACGTGTACACCCGGTCGCCTTTTTTGAACCCGGTCACGTCTTTTCCCACTGCGTCAACCACGCCCGCGCCGTCCGCGCCCGGCGTATAGGGGAGCGAGGGCTTGCGGGCATAACCGCCGGAGCGGATATACGCCTCCACCGGATTGACACCCACCGCCTTTATTCTCACCAGAACCTGCCCGGCTTCGGGAGCAGGTTCCGCGACTTCCTGGTATTTCATCACCTCGGGAGAACCGAATTCGTTTATCCTGATCGCTTTCATTTTTATTCTCCTTTGTCTTCACTCGCCGCGTCTATTGACGCGGCCGCTCGCTTATCGGCGGCGTGCTTTGAATGATCGAAAATTCATCGCACGCTCAACCCTGCCGTGAGCCGCGGTTTATTCCACCGTAAAGCCGATAAAGAATGTTGTCGCTTCACGCAGTACCAACAGCATGACCGGGTCGCCTTTGTGAATCTTTTCAATGATCTGGTCGAATTCTTTCACCGAAGCCACCGGCTGAAAATCGGTGTTCTTGACCTTGATCTGCTGAATGACGTCGCCCTCCTTGAGCCCTTCACGCGCGTCGGTGACGCGCGGGTCGACCGAAACGATTGCGATGCCTTTTTCACCGGGAGTGAGACCGTATTTCTTCCTGATGTCGTCGGTTATGTCCGTCACCGACAGGCCGAGCCGTTTCTCCTTTTCAACAGCGCCGCCTTCGGGCTGCCGCCCTTTTGCCGATGCGAGCCGTGCAATCTCCTTTTCGTTCCGCTCAACGATAGTGATCGAAAGCGACAGTTGCTTGCCGTTGCGAAACACCACGACGGGATACGTCTTACCGGGCGAAAGGTCGGCAACGATGTTTTTGAGTGCGTTGGCGGAACCGACGGCCTTATCCGCAATTGAGAGGATAACGTCGCCGCGCCGTATGCCCGCCTTGTCCGCCGGCTGCCCCTTGTAAACATCACCTATCAAGACGCCGCCTTTTTCCTTGAGGTCAAGCGCGTCGCGCGTGGCCTGGTTGAGGTTCTGGATCGAAACGCCGATCCAGCCGCGCGACACCTTGCCGGTGCGGATGAGGTCGTCCATCACCTTGCGCGCCATGTCGATGGGGACGGCAAATCCGATGCCCATGAAGCCGCCGGTTTCGGTAAAGATCATGGTGTTGATGCCGATCACCTGGCCATCGATATTGACAAGCGCGCCCCCCGAGTTGCCCGGATTGATGGCCGCGTCGGTCTGAATGTAATTCTGGTAGAGGGTGGAGCCCACCTCGCGGCCGAGCGCCGAGATGATGCCGAGCGTCACCGTGGAGGTGAGGCTGAACGGGTTGCCGATGGCCAGCGCCCAGTCGCCCGGCCTGAGCTTCGAGGACTCGCCGAGATCGGCGACGGGAAGCTGGCTTACCTTCTCTTTTATTTTAATCACGGCGACGTCGGACAGCGAATCGGTGCCGATGATCTTCGCCTCGAACGACCGCTCGTCCGACAATTTCACCTTGATCTCGTCCGCGCCGGAGACCACATGGTAATTGGTCAGAATGTACCCGTCTTGCGACACGATCACGCCGGAGCCGAGGGCGTGCTCCTGCCTGAATTCCCTTCTTTCGGGCTGCTTTTTCCGGCGGGGCTGCTGCGGCTGGTTGAAGAAAAAGTCGAACGGGCTGTTGAAAAAGCTGTCGCTGAAAAAATTGTAAAAAGGGTTTTGCATATAGGTGACGGTGTCGATTTTCGTGAGCAGGACCGAGACCACGCTCGGCGTCACCTTTGCGGCTATGTCCGCGAACACCGTCTTGAAAGACTCATTGGCGAAGGCCTTCCCGGCCGTTCCCTCACCAGACTTTGTCGAAACGCTGGGAACCGATGACTTTCCGGATTCCGAAGATGAACACGACAGGGAGGAATACATCGAAAAGACATAGACCGCGGAGACGATAAACAAGCTTGACAATGTTAATTGTTTCATGGGGCCCTCATTTTTTAGAGATTTTTATGCGGCTTTTTTTAATGTCCTCATACAACGCAAAAAGAAGGCCAAAGGTTGTTCTCGCAGAACTCCTTGTCCGATTATGAGCGGACTTATTTGCCGATGATGATTCTTATTTGCAAGAATGGATTTTCAAAAATAGGAATGCCGGTCCGTGACGCGCAAAGCACGCCGTTCGGCGCTATTCATGCCTGAGCGCCGCCGGTGCGGCTGAACCCCGCTTTCACCACGTCGGTGTTGTGCTTGAGCGCCGCATCGATGCACTGCTTCAGCGTCAGCACGGTGTCCGGTGAAAAAGGGTGGTCCTGGCGCGCCACGTCAATTTCCAGTACCCAACAAAGCACTGCGCCGGCAAAACAACATTTGAACAACATGGCCGATGCTCCTGCGATCAAGGGCAGGATCAAGGTGAAATAACAATTCTGTTTTTGCAAAATTCATGCCGCGCCGCGAGTTTTCATGCGGCCATATCGTCGCATGATGTCACCATGCAAGGCAGACGAGCATCGCCGCAAGCCCAAGCGAAAGCAGGAAAGCGAAGAGAATATGGCCCGAGAGCAGGCTCGAACCGATGCCGTGTGCGATGAGAACGTACATCGCGGTGCCGGGAAGCATGCAAAGCCATGTCCAGAACGAATATGACCAAAATGGAATTCTGCTCAGGCCGAACGTGTAATTTAATACCACGTGAGGGAAGAAGGGCATGAGTCTTGACAATATGAGAACTGTGGTCTCATGCCTTCTTATATATGAATTGTACCGCTCGTATTTTGCGTTGCCATGCAGCCAATTCTCCACACGTTTGGAAGCGAACCTTCGGGCGATCCAAAAGGCGCACGCCGCCGCGGCAAGGCCGCCGACGCTTGAAGCGGCTATTGCGGCAGCTGGGGGAAAAAGAAATCCTGCGATAAGGGTCATCCCCGTTCCCGGGACCATCGCAAGAGACGTCACGGCGTACAAAACGATAAAGAGCATATAACTAATTTTCCCTTCCTCAAGGACGAAATTCCTGAGAACCAAGAGCCAGCCGGAAAGGCCCATCGTTTCAGAGAAAAGGACGGCCACGGCTAAAAAGATCAGAAACAATTGCCACCGGAATCGTCTGTCACCCGAGCCCGATGCTCTATTTCCCGTCATGTGGCCTCCGCAAAGGAATTACCCCGTGGAACAGCCCGAGGAACTTGACATAAGGTTGTGACAACGGCAAAATTCATGCCGTTGAACTCCGCCTGAAATTATAAGCCCGTTGCGGCTTTAGGGTAAATTCTTAATTCTGATTCCGTATTTGCGAATTTCCCCAATCAGCCTTGACGGCTTGGCCGACCATGGCACTTTGATTGCTGTTATCGAACGAGCATTCTTGCGGTTGAAGGGGTAGTATCATGGTCCCCTCGTTCGCCGCGGGAAAAAAAAGGCGACGGCGGGACGGGACCGTTTGTGGCCTTTTCAATTGTATTTCACGCGGCGGTGTTGATTATTGTTCCTATTTTGTTAAGGCCGTTATTTCCGGAGAGTGCCCTTCACTTGCCGCCGACCTTTGAGCTTGTTTCGGCGAAAACCGTTGCGGACGCGGAGCGCCGCATGGCGCAGCAGGCCGAGTAATAGAAAAAACGTCCGGAAAAAGCCATGAACCCGTTCCCCAGAAGTCAAGCAGGATGGGGGCGGCGCAGGCGAAAACAGACAA
Organism: Chitinivibrionales bacterium; assembly: GCA_035516255.1. Taxonomy (NCBI): domain Bacteria; kingdom Pseudomonadati; phylum Fibrobacterota; class Chitinivibrionia; order Chitinivibrionales; species Chitinivibrionales bacterium. Next base: position 63,299 of record DATJAL010000051.1, read on the forward strand.
GGAGAAATCGGATGAAGAACTTTCGGAATTATTATCATCGCTTAAGCCGCATCCGGTTTCCGAAATATCGGCGGGCCGGAATTTCAAATATAACTGGTACATTCAGCATATCGTCTCCAAGGTGGAGGAGCATTGGAGGCCGCCGTACGACCTCACCGGCCACGAGGTCTCGGTCGTCGTCACCTTCACCATATCCGGGGACGGCCGGATTTCGCCGGCGGCCATCACCACTTCGTCTGGCATTCCATTGCTTGACAATTTGGCAATGGCCGCCATTGCATCGGCTGCGCCCTTTGGGCAACTACCGCTGGGCTTTTCCGGCAACAGACTTGACATTCGGTATACCTAGCATTACTTGAGCCCGCGGGGACAACCATGAAAAGAATAATGGCCGCCGCGGCGTGGTGCGGATTGGCGGGAAGCTGCTTTGCAACCGAGATCACTCTCGAATCATATGCGAAAAACGCGGATAGCATCGCCATTGGCGTGGTTGAATTCCAACCGGCATCTGCCGCGACACTGAGGAAAAACGAACCATGGAAGGTGCTTGCCGCCGATCTGCGCTTCTCCGGCCGCTTCGTTGTCACCGAGACGGTTAGGCCAGACTCCGCGCTCTTTGCGAAAAACGGCGTTGTGCTCTATGTCAACGGCGACTATGCGGTGAAGGGAAACGGCGTGCGCCTGCATTTCTTTTTACAGGCACCGGGACAAGTCCTGCTCAACCGCACTTTTGACGGGGACACAAGCGGTTTGCGGCAGATGACGCATTGCTATGGTGACGAGATGGTGCGGCGGTTGTTCGGCGACAGCGGATTCTTCCAAAGCAAAATGCTTTGCGTGAAGAACAAAGGCCGCGCCAAAAACCTCATGATCATGGATTACGACGGCTTCAACAGAAGGCACCTCACCTCATGCAACTGCCTCAACATCCTGCCCTCATTCGCCGATTCGGCGACGTATGTGTGGACGTCATACAGCCGCGGCCAGGCCGCGATTTTCATCGGTTCGCTTGCCACGGGAATGCAGCACCCCTTCTTGCCGAGCCGCTACATGGAGACGACGGCGGCCGTCTCCGCCGTCACAGGCGTTATGGCATTTGCGTGGGCCAAAGACGGCTGCATGGACATTTACACCTGCAACAGGGACGGCTCCGACATGAAAAAGATCATCGGCAGCGGCTCGGTCGATATCGCGCCGAGCTGGTCGCCGAGCGGCGGCCAGTTCGTCTTCACCTCCAACCGCCAGGGCAGCCCTGCCCTATACGTTGCCGACGCAGACGGCGCCGATACACACCGTCTCACCTTCGAAGGGCCGTATCAGGACGAGGCCGCTTGGTCGCCCCGCGGTGATAAGATTGCCTACACGTCATTGACAAAAGGTGAATTTCAAATCTGGGTCATCCAGCCCGACGGTTCAAATCCGGTCCAATTAACCTCTTCCCCGGGCTCGAAGGAAAACCCCACATGGTCGCCCGACGCCTCGCACATCGCCTTTTCGTGGAAGACCGGGGGCAAGACAGACATCTTCATCACGCGCAATGACGGATCGCACCTGAGCAGGATCACGAACTTCGGCAAGGCCATCATGCCTTCATGGGCTCGGCCATAGGCAAAAAAAAACACCCCGGAGACACAGAGAATTCAGACACGTTCACGTTGGAAACTTAAAGTTGAAAGCGCTAGGTTACCTTCAACTTTCCCCCTTTAGCCTCCAACGCCATGCCATTTTTCTCCGTGCCCCCGAGGCGATCCTTGTCTTGACTGCTTTGCCTTACCGCTCGCTCAATGGCGGCTGCAGGCCCTGCAACACCGTGAACTCGTCGCGCCTGTTTTTCGCATGGCATGATTCGTCGGTGCACCCCGTCACCGCGAGGCGGTCTTTTCCGTATGAAACCACCTCGATGCGGCCTGCAGACACACCTAGATTCACGAGAAAGTCCTTTGCGGCCTGCGCGCGGCGCTGGCCCAGGCCGAGATTATAATCCTCAGACCCGCGCTCGTCGCAGTTTCCCGCGCTCAGGATCCGCATTGCCGGATGATCCGTCATGAATTTGGCGATGATGGTCAGCCTGCTCTCGCCGTCGGACTTGATCACCGACTTGTCAAAGTCGAAGTAGATGTCCTGCAGTGCCTCTTTGGCCTGTTTCTGGAGCTCTCCGGCAAGCGCCGCTTCCTTGAACATCGTGGAGTCCACCGGTGCGGGCGCAACCGGCGCCTCCGGCGCGGGCTTGGGTGCCTCGACCACGGGTGGCGATGCCTGTTGAACCTTTGTCACCTTTTTCTGACACCCGCCCGTTCCCACTGCAATCAATAAGCATGCGAATAATGGCAGCAGTGCAAGTCTCTTCAGTCTCATACACCCTCCTTGTTGATTTTAAAAATCGCTCGCGAAATCGTTTTTCCGTCGGATACAACCCGCCGCAACCGTTTCGTGAACATTGCTCGTCTTTTACGATTGCAAAACAAAGGCCAAGAATTCTTTCCGTCCATTGATGGGTTTGGAGACTTTCATTTTCAAGCTTAATTTTCAATTTTGGGAATTGCCATGAGAAGCCGGGGAGGCGGAGATGTTCATGCATTTGTCAAATTACTCAGTCCACAGCTTCGTCATGGGGAAAATCGTGCCGAATCGTGGACGCCGGCGTCCTGGGCTCGTGCACTGTCCGTACGTACCGATTTCGCATTCCGGGGAACAGTAATGGTATCGTGAATGTGCTCGTACGCGCCGATCATGGCGCCTTTGGCAAGCGGCCTTTTTTCCGAGAATGCAAAATATCCTGAGATGACGGCCACGGATAAAAACAATACAGACATCCAGAACATGGTGTTCGTTCGCATGGAATTTTCATTTGCACGGTTGGGTGCACGGCCGGTAAGCGTCGCCCCAAGAACCAGCGCCATGAAAAGTCCGGCCATGACCGGCGCAAACCAGTTGATTCCGTGGACGGCCCCATACAGGGGAGTTACCCATTTTTCGGCCGCCCACGCGATCAGAAAAATTTCAAGGAATGCAGCGACCATGGCCGGCCAGCCTCGCACCCCTCCGGCACCGGCAATGAATATCCCGGTGAAAAGCAACCCTATGAAGAGTGCGGTAAGCATGTCCCATAGAACCATAGCGGGGCCTTCATGAAATGGTTTAATGATTATACCGTAAAACGAGCCAGGGATCGACAAGCCTTGGTTCGCTCAGCACATCGGGTGGAGCCGCCGCGAATTTTTCCCATTGGTAATTTGCCCCCTTGACGGTGATGCGGTTGTCAACTTTCCGGACACCGACGGTGAGGGAAGCGACGCGCGCCGCTTCTCCGTATTGCGCCCACGTATCCACTCGCCCAGAAATGATCGCGGCGCCGTTGTTCACGACAACCGTAATTCTTCCCGCAACCGGCGCCGTTTCGCCGTTTCCCGCGAGCCGCTCCTTTACATGCGCCGCGAGCGACTGATCGGAATAGATTGGTTCCGTGCCAGTCACGGCAATGGTGTTGACCACGTTCTGGACGCCGAGCACGCCGGCGGCGTCCAGATATGCCTGTGATTTTTCAAATGGTGTTTTTACGGAGCCGCGGATCGTTATCGTCCCGCCGTTTACTTCGGCGGTGATGTCGTCGCCGGTCAAGGCGTAATCGGAATGGATTGAAAAAAGGGCGTCTTCCAGAAGATCAAGGTCATTGCGCCATACGCCGTTTACCGTGATGCGGTTGGTGACCCAGGCAACTCCCACTACTTCCATTGCATCTTGCCGCGCAAGTATCGCTTGCCGCAGCGAGGGGAGCGTGCCTTGAAGCGTGACATGCCCGCCCTCTGCCTTGACCCGCACTTCCCAGGGCTCGCTGATGCGCAGATCGGCTTCAAGCTCATTATTGACAGATGCGGCAAGAGAGGAATCCGACGGCGTGGGCGCGCCGGTGCGCGTGCCGCTGATCTCCCACCAGGCAATCTTCAAATCGTTCACGACATTCGAGACGTTCGGCACTTCATAGGCGTCGTCGGTGGCACGGTTCCGCTCGTAGGCGTTGCCGACCGTTCCAGTGAACAGCACCGAGCCGCGGTCGACCGTCACCGTCACCGGGAGGCCGGCGAGGTAGACGTCGCGGTCCAGTTTGGCGCGAATGTCCTCACGGATTTCCTTGTCCGGCCTTTGCTTTTTATAAACGACCATGATGTCATTGTCGATGCCCGACACGCCGGTCGCCTCGCCGGCCAAAAGAGAGGCTTCCTCTTTTTCGGAATACGAGGCGACGGTTCCCGAAAGAACAACGACGCCGCTTTCGACCGAGGCCCCGATCTGCTCGGCCGAAAGGAGCGAGCTCGCAATGAACCTGCGCCGGATGGCCTGCCGGATGTCAATGTCGGATCGCGGCGGCGGCTTGACAATAAGCCTATTGACCACGCCCGTTACTCCGGCGATCTTTGTCGCCTCGCGTTCGGCATATTGCTTCTGCACGAGGTTCCGCACGGTCCCCGTAAGGGTGACGATCCCCTCCGACGTAGTCACCGAAATGCCGGAAGAGGAGACGCGCGGATCGTCCCACAGCACGCTGTTGACCCAATATGTAATGGACTCGTCCGACGGCTTTGGGGCCGCGAAAAGGGTTGGGACCAGCATCAACAGGAGCACGAGGTTCATGTGCAGACGCCGCGGTGATTTCATGTTGCCATTCCTTTCATCATGAGTTCATCCCTTTTGGTGTCGCAAATTCCATGCCCTCGGATAGGAACAGCGGAAGGTAGGCCATCTCACGGCGTTTTTTTGGCACATCAATTGCCGCGGCAGAATATGGCAAGGAGACGAGATGACGGCCAAAGTATTGCTCCTTTTCTCGGCGGCGCTTGTCTTATCATGCGGGGAGGTGAGGACGTTGCTGCCGTTCGCAGCAATTACAGCGTGGCCCAAACGGTTGCAAGGGTCGATTCGCGGTTGCCCGATTGGCACAACGGCGTCGACTGCTCCGCAGCGATAGAAAAAATCCGCAAGAGCGTCAGGGAAATCGCGGAGGATGCCGCAGGAGCGCCGCGTCGTTAAGCGGCCGCTTTTAGTCCCGTGGGCGCAGAAACGAGGCCACGTCGGAAAAAAGCTTTGCCAGAGAAGGCGGGTTGGTGTAAATCTGGTGCCCGGCGGGATAGCAATGCACGGCGATACGCTTGACAATTGCGCTATCGGAGCCGAGATGCTCGAAGGCATAGCGCTGCGAGAGATACGGCGTGGCAAGATCGAAATATCCCATTGCCGCCAGCACCCGGAGCCGGGGATTGATGCTCATGGCGCCGCGCAGCGACGGCGTCTCGTCGGCGTAGCCCTGCGCGCGGCGGGCCGACCATTGCCACGAACCGTTCGCCGATTCCGACAAATACACATAGTCAAGCGGCGTCGCGTACGACAGCTCGCGCCGCAGGTAATCGTTGACAAGCGCGGTGAGCGGTCCGGCCACCACGAACATCGCGGGGTCGTCAAAATCGTCGGGCCCGCGAAGGCAGGCGACCCTGCCGTCGAGTATCCCGGTTCTGCGGCCGAGGAACGAAAGCACCTCGCGGGAAAACCCGAAGGGATCGATGCGAAGGTCGTGCGCGGCGAGGTACTGCCGCGAAAGGCCGCAGAACGCGGCAAGGGAATCGGCGATCCGCTCTCGCCCGGGCGGCGCGAGCGCCGATCCTTTCGACAGGCCGAGCAGGTATTCTCCCATGGCCCACCGCTCCGCGGAATGCAGCACGGTGTCAAGCGGGACGTTTTGTTTTGGGCCCAGCCGCCGGTGGTACCACGACGTCGCGGTGTAGGAAGGGACGGCAAGCGCGGCGGCAAGGTCGTTGCCCGGGTCGAACGCGATGAGCTGGAAATTGAGCGCCGACGATATGAAAATGATCCCTTCCACGACCGCGCCGAGCTTCTCCTGCAGCACGGAGGCGAGGCCCGCCGCCCGCAGGGTGCCGTAGCTTTCTCCGGCAAGATACAGGGGGGATGTCCATCGGCCGTAGCGCGACAGAAAGGCCTGAATGAATTGCGACATGATCTTAATGTCCGCGTCAACCGAAAAAAAACGGCCCGGGTCAACGCCCTGCGCCGCCCGGCTGAAACCGGTGCCTATGGGGTCCACGAATACTAGATCGCTGTAAGGAAGCCACGTATACTGATTGTCAACAAGGGTGTCGGCCCCGGGAAGGCCGGTCCCGTTTTCGCCGAGCAGGGCCCGGCGCGGCCCTGCCGCGGCGATATGGAGCCACATCGATGAGGCGCCGGGGCCGCCGTTAAACGCAAATGTCAAGGGAGTGCGCCGGGGATCGCGCGGCGGCTGCAGGGCGTAATAGGTGAAAAAGAGGTGAGCGACAACCGAGTCGTTCACATCCCGGACCGCAAGACGGCCCGCGGCCGCGGCGTAGTGAATGGCTTTGCCCTGGACCATGATGGCATGCTGGGTAGTGAAAACCGAATCGGCGGCCGGCCCACGGCCGGAGGACGGGGCACTCATCGTTGAATCGGATGGGTGAATAAACCTTGGATTTTTGTTTGCTGCTAAAGTCGGCGACGCTATGACGGCCGCCACCAAGACTGCCGGGACGAGCACGTGAGGATTGTTCATGCGGAAAATTCCCCCGAAAAGGATTGACAGAGCGGCAAGTCAATGATGTATACTGGATTGATTCGGCAATATGCGTGCCATGGGCCGGCACGAAAGAGCGGGAGAAGAATTATTGCCAATTATGCGTATTTTTTACAATGTTGTTCGCGGAATTGAGAACGCCGGTTGATTTCCAGCCGTTTTCTCGTTATTGAAAAAGGAGAATGACCATCGAACTCGCGGGATTTTTGGCAATCATCGCGATTGTCTCGAGCGGCGCCGGTCTCTTGGGATCCCTTACCGGTCTGGGCGGGGGAATCATCATAATTCCGTTTCTTACGCTTGCGCTCGGGATCGACATCAGATACGCGATCGGCGCCTCCCTTGTGTCGGTCATTGCAACGTCGTCGGGCGCGGCCGCCGCCTATGTGCGGGAGGGCTTTACCAATATCCGCGTTGCCATGTTCCTGGAGATCGCCACCGTGAGCGGCGCCTTGAGCGGGACAGCGGCCGCCGCTTTGCTCCCGCCAGCGGCAATCGCGGTCCTGTTCGGGGCCGTGCTTCTTTATTCTTCCTACGCGACCGTCACGGGGAAAAAGGAAGAGGGCGCGGCCGCGGGCCCCGACCGGCTCGCCTCCCTGCTCGGCATGGATGGGAGCTATCCTCTTGACGGAAGCGAACAATCGTATCATGTGCGGGCGGTGCCGGCCGGCATGGGCCTGATGGCGCTTGCGGGAATTCTGTCGGCCCTGCTCGGCATCGGGTCGGGCGCGCTCAAGGTGATCGCCATGGACCGTTTCATGAAAATGCCCTACAAGGCGTCGGCGGCCACGAGCAATTTCATGATCGGCGTCACCGCCGCCGCAAGCGCCGGCGTCTACCTGCACCGGGGATACATAGACCCCGTGCTTTCCCTGCCCGTGATGCTCGGCGTGCTGGCGGGATCCTTCGCGGGCAGCCGGATCTTGACAAGGGCGAGAACACGAGTGTTGCGCGCGGTGTTCGCGGCGGCCATCGCGCTGGCAGGCCTGGAAATGATCTGCAAGGGAATTGCCGGGAGGTTCTGATGCCTGAAAAAAAGTTTGCGGACGGCAGGCGATTTGAGAAATTTATCGGAACGCTTCTTCGTATCGGAGTGATGCTGTCCGGCGCGGTGGCCGTGCTGGGGGGAGCGGTCCTTTTTCTCGGACACTCAGTTGCGCTTCCGCGTTTAGAACGGTTCGCCGGCGAGCCGCACGGCCTCACGAGCATTCCCGGAATTCTCGGCTCGGCTTTTTCGCTCGACGGCCGCGGCCTTATCCAATTTGGATTGTTGGTGCTGATCGCGGTGCCGCTGTTTAGGGTGGCTTTTTCGGTCGTCGCCTTCACGTTGAGGCGCGACTGGCTCTATTGCGCGGTGACGGCCGCGGTTCTGGCATTGCTTGTGGGCTCTCTGCTGTGGGGAAGATGACGCGGCGGCGCCGCGGTCAATACTCCGGTTTGTACCCTATTTTCTTTATGACCTCCCTGAAATTCTCCGCCTTCCTGTCGTTTTTCCCGTAATATTTCAGGAACATGTTGAGATCGTCCGCCGCCTTCCTGTTTTCCCTTACGTCAACATACGCCAGTCCGCGGTCCAGATAGCATTCGGCATCGGTCGGGGAGAGCTCGATGGCCCTGTTGAAGTCGGTAATGGCCTGCTCCTGCTGGTGCCGCTTTGCATACACTATGCCGCGGTGGAAATAGGCCTTGGCACTATGGCTGTCGAGGGCAATCGCCTTCGTCAGATCGGCCAGGGCCAGGTCGGCTTTTCCCTGTTTATCGTAAAGCAAGCCGCGGTCATAATAGGCGTCGGCATCGGCGGAATCGTAAAAGACCGCGTAGTTGTATTCGGCAAGCGCCTTGTCGTTTTGGCCCAGAAACGCGTAGGCGTTGCCGAGGTTCGCATGCGCCGAGGCGTTGTCCCTCACCAGATGCGCGGCTTTCGCGTATTCCCTGGCCGCATTGCTGTCTTTGTCCATTTTCGTGTACAGCAGGCCGAGCGCCATGTGGACGTCGAAATCGGTGAAACCATTGGTAAGCGCGGCATTGTAGTCTTCGAGCGCCTTGTCGTTCATGTCAAGCCGTTCATACGCCCTGCCGCGGTTGTAGAACGCCTTTGTGTCGCGCGGGTCATTTGCAATGCAAAAGGTAAAATCGTTGATCGCGTTCTGGAACAATCCCAATGCATAACAGGAAAGTCCCCTGTTGAAAAACGCATGAGTGTCATTTGGTTTCAGGCGGGTGGCCGCGCTGAAATCCGCCACGGCCGAGTCGTTTCTTCCCATCCTCATATAAAGAATGCCGCGGCTGAAATAGGGTGCCTCGTCTTTGGGGTTGACCTCGATTTCGGCGGAAAAACTCTTTAAGGCCGCCTTGTCATCGTTCAATTCGTAATAGGCCTGCCCCAGATTGAAATATGCCTGAGAATCCCGCGGGTTCGCGGCGATGACCCTGTTGAAACATTCTATTGACTTTTCATAATCTCCGTGCTTAAAATATCCCAGCCCTTCGGTCCACGCATCGGACAACGCGGACTGAGCGGGAATGATTACCGGTTTTTTTGATGTACCTGATTTTTCACCGGAAGCGAATGAAAGAACGCCCGCAACGGCAATCGCCAGGAAACAGTTCCAGGGTCTTTTTGTCATGAAATTCTCCCTTACTCAAGTACCATAAGGTAAAGGGAAAAATCTACGGACGGTCATGTCTGCCGTTTGCAAACAACTCCTGAAAGAACAATTTCATATACTCCCATGCCCGCGCCGCCGACAGGGGATTGTACGCGGCGCCCTTGCTTTTATCACTGCCCGAGGCGGGATTGGTAAAACCGTGCACCGTGTTCGAAAACATGACCATCTGCCAATCGGCGCCGGCTTTCGACAGCATGTCCTCCATCGTCCGGATGGCGTCCTGCGGGGTGGTCGGGTCCTCGGCTCCGTGGAGAAAAAGGAATTTGGCCTTGATGTTCCCGAGGTCCTCCTGTTTGGGCGGGAACAGGCCGCCGTGGAACGCGACCACACCGTTTACTTTTGCGCCGCTGTAGGCGAGTTCGAGCATCGCGGACCCGCCGAAGCAGTATCCGATGCCGGCCACGCGCGAAGAATCCACCAAGGGCTGGCGCAGCAGCACGGCCAGCCCCTCCCTGATCCTTTGGCGCAAGAGCGGGGTGCCGCGCACCGCCCCCGCCATCTTTGCCGCGGCTTTGGAGTCTGCCGCAACGGCCCCGTTGCCGTACATGTCGACCGCAAAAGCTACGTAGCCCAGCTCGGCAAGCTTTTTCGTCTGCCCCTTGGTAAAATCACCGAGGCCCCACCAGTCGTGGCAGACAAGGATCCCCGGCCGCCGTGTCTCAAGCGCTTTGTCGTACGCCAGAAACCCCTTGCAGGTCAGGGTGTCTACTTTGTAAATAACCTCTTTTGTCACGATTGCGGCCCCCGCATTGTCGAACATCAGAAGCATGGATGCGATGAACATGAACGGTTTCATGGGAACCACCTTCATTCCGCACGCGCATTATTTGGTCTGACCGTGCAGCACGATATCGCCGATGCGGAACAGCGCGTAGAGCGCGGTGGCCGGTATACCCGCAACAAGAAGAATCGGTATCCACAGGCCGTTGAACCTGTTCAGTTTTGCCATGTCAAGCGACACCAGAATGGTCAGGAGAATGTTGATGATCAGCACCACGGCGCAGAAGATAAGGCCCATGACGACGTGCCTGAGGTACATGCCGTGCATCGGGAACCGTGCATGATACATGCCCATGCCCCACGGCCGGCCCTGTTCTTCCATTTCTTCCCTGAAGTTGTGTTCGTATCGCTCTTTGTCAAGGGCATACTTCCCCGCGCGTTCTTCAAGCCCGAGCTGGCGCTCGTGGAGGCTGAGACGCGCCGAGTCCTTGACAAGGCCTTTTTCCTCCATTTGCATGGTGTCATGCATGGCCGTTTTCGGCATGAGGACGGGTTTGGCCTGCGGCAGCGCGAGATTTGCGACCGCGGCGATCATCAGAATGCAAAGAATCCTTTTCATGGAACCTCCTTTAAAAAAGTTTGGAACGTCGTAAAATGTCCGCGAATTTTATGCCATTGGCCCGCATGTCAATGAGTTTTTATATTTTTAATAAAAATTGACGGTGACTGCTTAAGATTGTCAATTTCGAGAGAGCAATTACCGTAATTGCAAAAATGTGGGCACGTGATAAAAAGGGACAAAGGATCTGGTATTCCCTTGTCCCTTCAATAAAACCATCAGGAAGTCATGTCCTTGATGGTGAGGGTGGTGCCGGACAAAACCGCAGAAAATGCCTCTAGGTTTTTTTTGGCGGGGCCGTGAGTGACTTTTCCCGTTGCGTCGAATTTCGAGCCATGGCAGGGGCAGGTAATCACATGGTTTGCCGGAAGCGGGACCTCGCATCCCCAATGGGTGCATTTTGAGGAAAATGCGGCGACGTCGCTTTCCGATATCCGGCTCACGATGATCGGTTTCTTAGCATCATGCGGATTGGGTATCTTCATCGCGCCGCCTGCTTGCGAGAGCGCAGCATATTTTGGATCCGACAGGTCAAGCGTTATGGGCTGCATGGGAAGCGGGGGCTTGCCGCTTGATGCCTCGGATTCGAATCCAACCAGGGGAGCGGCAATTGCCGCGGCCAAGGCCGTTGTTCCCGTTCTGATAAAATCACGGCGCGAAATGTTTGATTTTGACATAAAACCTCCTTTGGAATGAAATAATAATCAACTTTTATGCCACTTCCGCATTTTTAAACCGGAAATCAAATATTTAAGCGCACATTGCGGATGGAGATAAAAAATCAATAAAAAACCGGCTCCACCTTTCCCTTCCGGAGCCGGTCCTCTAACACCACGTTACCCGGAGACTTCACGCTCCGGTTTTAATCAGTCAATTTTGACCTCAATAGCCTTAGAAACCGCCTCCCCGGTTTTTTTAAGGATCAGTTCAAGGACGCCGCTCTTGTAATGCGCTTCCACTTTCTTGTCGTCAACATGCGAGGGGAGCGTAAACGATCTGCAGAAGCTTCCGAAGCTTCTTTCCAGATGATAATACGTCCCTTTCTTGCTTTCGCGTTTCGTTTCCTCTTTCTCGCCGCTGATGGTAAGCGTCCTGTTTTCAACATTTATCGAGATGTCGTCCTTTTCCAGACCAGGCAGGTCCGCCCTAAGAATAAAAGAATCGGGCCGTTCGATGATGTCAACCCTCGGCCACATGCCTCCAGTAAATTCACGGTCCCACCTGCTGAAAAAGCTGTCCGCAAAAAAGTCCTCGAACAATGGCGCCACTGACGTTTCTGGCCATTCATACCTGACAAGTTCTGACATACTAATCACCTCCCCTCGGTCATCTTTCAAATAGTATACGGCGGGAACAGCACCGGTATTTAATAAATTCCGCTTCCATTTTTAGCTGCGCGGATTTTGATAAATGTTTTATTTGATGATAAGATTGGCCCCAAAATTGCATTTTTTTACGTGTAAGAGGAAGGGAAAAAAGTGTGGGCTTTTAAAAACTGCGCTTCGCCATGAGCGAAAGGATGGTTTTATGGAAGATACCATGGTTTTCGAGCCGAAAACCGCTGAACTGAAGACCGAGGATTTTTTCCGCCAGACACTGGTGCTTGAACGAAAACGGACCGAACGGTCGGGAAGGCCGTTCCTGGTGGTGTTGCTTGACGTTGAGCAATTGCTGAAGGACCCGGCCAGGGAGCCGAGAGTCCTCGTGGAGACCTTGACATCGGCGTTGAGCGCTTCCACCCGGGATATCGACGTGAAGGGCTGGTACCGGATCAACGCAATGATCGGCATCATCTGCACCGAAGTGACAAGGTCGATGCAGGACCTGGTTGTCGCAAAAATCAAGAAAAGACTCGTTACCGGCTTTGACCCGCTTGAAGTGGGGAAAATGGGAATGTACCTTATCCATTATCCCGATTTCGAAAACGCGACAGGCCGCACCGGCAAGACGCCCCCGATTCCCGAGTTATGGCCCGAGAGAAAAGGCGTGTTTTTTTCATAGCTGGAATTGCCGCCAGGCAAATGTGTTTACTGGACACGAGCGATTGTCGGGCCGAAGACCGCCAAGAGGTCGCGGGGCATATTTGTTCGCCGGGATGTGTGATTCGTCTTTATTTCATGCCTATTTTATTGTTATTTTCCTGAACCTTTAACCGGTCGTCGACCGACACGACGCCGGTGGTCTGGGAGGCGACCCATCCCGCTTCCTCGCGCTGTACCCGGTTGTCAACCGTGCCCGTCAGGACCGCATTGCCCTCCTTCACATTGATGATGATTTTGTCCAGCAGCAGCCACGTGTCCCAATTCGCGGCGAGACGGTCGAAGATGCGAGCCTTGAGCGTGTCATCTGAAGTCACCGGCACCCATTCCACGATTAAATTGTCTTTGATATCCTTGACTCCGATAATTCCCGCCACATCCTTGTCGACGCACGATTTTTCGTAGTCCGAGTTGACGTTGCCTTTGAGGCTGACGACGCCGTCAAGCACGTAAAAATCCACCTTGTCTCCACCGATCCGGTAGTCGGACGCGAGGGCGTCCCTAATGTCCATGTACAGGCCGGCATCGTCCCGCCAAACCCCTTTGACCACGAGGAGATTATTGACCCATTCCACGCCCGCAATTTGCTCCACGTCCCGCTCGGCGAGTTGTTTCTGGTAGTAGCTGGGGACCGAACCGGTCAGGGTGATCGCCCCGTGCTGGTCCTGGACTTTTATGGCGCCGGGCACGTCGAACCGCGGATCGAGCGACAGTTCTTCCCGTATCATAGCGGACAGCGCCGAATCGGGAATCTCGCGTAAATTGTTTGCGGTCTTTTCCGATTTGGGCCAGGCCACCTTCAGGTCGTTTTTGACATCGGTAACGTTGAAAAGGTTCATCAGGTCATCCTCTGCCCGGTCCTTCTCATATACGTTGTGGGTCTCTCCGTTGAGCGTGGCAACGCCGTTCTTCACGGAAACGGTGATCGGCAGCCCGGTAAGGTAAACGTCGCGGGAGAGTTTCGCCGCCGCATTCTTCCGGATTTCCATGTCGGCGGGTTTGATTTCGTACGCCACCGCGAGATGGTTGTCAACCGACTTCACGCCCCTCACTTCGGCCGCGAGAAGTGATACCTCATTTTTTTCAGCCGCCGAGCCGACCGTCCCTCTGAGAACGACCACGCCGTTCTCAACTGAAACGCCGACGTTCTCGGACTTGATGAATGAGCTGCGGATGATGCGCCGCCGCAGATCCTGGCGGATTTCAGCGTCGAGGCGGTAGGCGGGTTTCACCTCGAGTTTGTCAATGACGGCCTGCACGCCTCTGATCTTCTTTGCCTCTAGGTCGGCGAATTCCTTTTCGGCAAGTGTCGTGACGGTTCCGTCGAGTGTCACAATCCCTTCAATTGATTTGACGGCGATGTCACCGGACTTCACCCTTGGATCGCTCGCGAGCGCCGACCGTACCCAGCCGACGATCGTCTCGTCGGTGGGCCGCCCGGATGCGGGGACGGCCGCCGTCGTGAGGCCCGAAAGGGCAAAAAGAAAAACACATGCCTTGACATAATGTGGATGAGCAACCATACTTTACCTCCCTTATTCGGAATGTGCTGTGAAATGTTCGGCAAATCATTCTTCAACCGTTTTTTTGAGCCCCTCCAGCATCGCTTCCCAGTTTTTTTGGGAATGATCCCGTGCCGCTTCGGTCGGGTTGCCGTCTTGCGTCAATGCAACGCGGGTCAGGTTGTTCTCTTCTGTCAAATCGATGGAGACGGTGTGGTAGTTTTCGGGAACGTCCGGCAGCCCCGAAAGCGGGCTGAAATGGGTGTACCGCAGGGCTTTTCCGGGGGTGATGGCGAGAATTATGCCTTTGTCAATATAGAGCTTTCCCTCCCATACGCCGCGCCAGATGATCGGGCTGCCTTTGCGCCACGCCGACTCGACATTTGTCCCGAACAGGTATCTTCTGATCGCGGCTGGATCGACCAGGGCCTTCCAGACTTTTTTCCTGCCCGCGTTGACGGTAATGGAAGCCTGCGCCACAAACCCTTTGTCCATGTGCACCTTCCTATTTCCACGCCGACAGCAGCGCGCCCATGGCGAGCAGCGAAATGAGCCAATAGGCGCTGTTCAGAAGCCAGAGCGGCCAAGGCCTTTTTTCGTAGATCACCATGCCGAGCTTCACCGGCGCAACAAATCCCAGCCAGTAAAAAAATCCTGCCGCAAGCCCTCCGCCGGCGCCGCCGGCATTACGATACGCATTCCCGAAAATCACCGCGTACGCCAGGACATAGCTCATTAAAAGCGAACCGACGACGCCGAGAACAATGCCGCTCAACGAAATCGTCATTTGCGGAATTCCGGACATCCGCCGCCAGGACTTGCCGAAAATCACGCCGTACCAGAGCATGCCGAGGACGTAATTGACAAACGCAGCAACGAGCACGGCCATATAATTTATGGGGACCCCCATCAACGATCCTTTCTTTTGCGCGCGTTTTGCCGCCGTCATTGCTGCGTGGTCTGCAGCTCACGGAATCCCGCCCCGACCTTTTGCACGTCAGCGGGGAATTCCTCGAACTCCTGCACCCGGCGGATTTCTATGGTAGCATTGTCTTCGGCCGGGCAGCGTGACGCCCAGGAAATCGCCTCCTCGAGCGACGAAACGTTTATCATCCAGTACCCACCGAGCGTTTCCTTTACCTTTGGGAACGGGCCGCGGGCAACCACGGGATTGCCTTTGGAGAAGATGACGCGGGCCCCGGCCGACGGCGGGTGAAGGCCTTCGAGGGAAATCAAGACGCCGGCGTTTTTCAACGACGCATTGTACTTCGACATTGCCGCGACCATTTCGGCATCGGGCATAACTCCCGGCAGCGCCTTCCCGTACCGCTTGGGTATCATCAGCATCATGAAACGCATGGAAGCTCCTTTGCTGAAAATTAAAATGGCATTCTTAAAAACAGACGTAAGCCGGCCGCCGGATATGCAAAGCCCGTTTCCTTTTGTTCCGATTTGATCGGATGGGCCTCCACGCGGGCAGCGCCCCCGAATCAAACTCCGGATTGCGTTTTGCGATTGCGACCGCTTCCCGCAGGCCAACGGCCCCTAAATGGTAATGGCCGACGATTACCTCTCCGGTGTCTATTTTGTCAATTAATGAAATGGCACGCGCCGGCGCGTACTTGCTATGCCCGTTTGAATAATCTGAGCGCAAGAATGAGTACGATGGCCCCGATGGTGGCCACAAGAATGTTTGCGGGAAGACCTTTTGCCGCATGGACGCCGAACACTTTGAAAAGGTATCCGCCGATTAATGCTCCCAGAACCCCTACCACGAGATCGCCGAAAACGCCGTAGCCCCCGCCCTTGACAATTCGCGCCGCCAGCCAGCCCGCCGCCAGCCCCACCAAGAGAAACCAGACGAAATCCATTGATTTTTTCCTTTGGGAAATCATTGTTCCGAAAGATAATGATGGAGCAGCAAAGAAAATGCCACCGGAGTTTTTAACGGCATTCATGCTCAAGAATGAAACTATTCCAGGAAATGAGAGGGGAAGGACTGCAAGTACGGTTAGTTGGATTGGCGTCGGCTCAATAATATTTCTCAATCCCGCCAAACCCGAACGTGCGTTTCTTTTTCGTCATTGCAATAAAATACTTCAGACGTTTTCTGAATTCAGCGGGCCTGTTCCGAGCCCCATCGATGAAGGCGATCCGGATCTTAATATATGACTGCGAAAATTCCTGAAAATTTCTCCACGCGGCTTTGTCAGCCTTTATGCTTTTCATGATGTCCCGCGGAATCTCAAATTTTCCGTTAAAAACATCCTTTGCCGCCGTCAGGACCTCATGCATGACCTTTCCCTTTTTCGCGAGGGCGGCCAGCCTTTCCCGGTTCGATTGTGAATAGGGAGTTTTCGGATTTCTCGGTGTGAACCGCTGGGCGAATCGCCGGTCATCGATTCTTCTGACAATGCTGTCGATCCACCCGAAGCAGAGCGCTTCTTCAACGGCGTCATTGTAGGATATTCTCGGCTTCCCGGTTTCTTTTTTGTAATAGACGAGCCAGACTTCCTTTTCGCTCTTGTAATGTTTCTTGAGCCAGGAGCGCCACTGTTTGCGGTTGGTTACCTGCAACGTTTTCATGGGCGTTATTGATTGTAATCGCGGAGCAGGAGAATGAGGGACCGTCAAATTTAAAAAAACCCTTTCTTGGCACCGGCATTGTCAGAACGGTTTGCACTTTTAAGAAGATACATTTTCATTTCAATCAAACCAGGCGACTAAATGACGTTCCTTGGTGGCACATTTGTTGCCTTATCCTCATAGCCACGCACATCTTAAAAATAAAATAGTGTCCGCGATTAAACCACAGGTTGGGAGTCATGATGGCACCGGAGGGAGCTTCCGGGAAAGGAGCAGCGCATGATGAGAACAGGTGTTTTTGTTATTTTCACGGCGGCGGCGTCCGTTCTGTTGCCCGGTTGTTACACGCAAATCCGCAGTGTCGAACGGCCCGCCGTGGCCGCGCCCGTCCCGGAATATTACCCGCCTCAACCGATGGAGGAATGTTATGAGGTGGAGGACGAGTGGGGCGAACCGGCGCAGCGCTGCTTTGACATATACGACGACGAAGACTGGTACCGTTACCACCATTATCCCGAACGGTACAGTTACTATTATTATCATCGGTACGGCACCTGTCCGCCGTACCTGTTTTTTGACGCGGGCTGCGGTTGCTGCCGGCGGGCCGCTCCCCTCGAGCCGGTCCCGCCCAATTACCGCTACGGGCGTGCGGGCGCGGCACGGCAGCCGGCGCATAACCGTTCGTCAAGAATAAACCGCGTGCCGCCGCCGGGCGCCGCTTCGCCCGCTCCTTCCCAAGGCACGGAGGCAAAAAAGGAAGCCACCCAGCAGCCCCTGCCGCCGGCCGAATCCGAGGATCGCTCGGGCCGTTCCGAAGAAGCGCCGCAAAGCGGCGGAGGGGAAAGCTCCGGATCCTCCGGCGGCGGTGACCACCGTTCAAGAGGTGAACGATAGTTTATAACGCTGCGAGCGCCATCCATTTAAAAAAGGAGAAAACGATGCCTCAATTTCGAATTCAATCTCCATTGACCTGTGTAAAGGTGATTTTCATGACGGCGTGCATCGCCGCAACGGCGCATGCGACCCTCGTGTTCCAGACCGGCGCGGGCGTCAGGTCGTTTGCGCTGGCGAACAATTACACCGCCATGCCGTCCGGCGTGTCGGGACTCTATTTCAATCCGGCGGCGCTCGGTTTCCTTTCGTCAAGCCAGGCCTCGTTTTCGGTCGATTGGATCAACAACCTTGTGAACACCGCGTATTTCGGCACCGCCGACTCGGCCGGACGGCAGAGCGTGCGCATCCTGAACGCGGGCCTGGCGATGAAGGTTCCCACGAGCGTGGGAGGGCTGGGCTTCGGCGCCGCCTACCAGAGCCCGCTTTCGTTCGCGGACCAGCTCACCTATCAAGGACAGTACCTCCAGGGCGGATCACTCGTTCAGGAAAGCAAAGACTATCACGCGGCCGGGTCGCTGGATTTCTGGAGCGTTGGCGGCGGCGTCCAGGTGGCGGAAGGACTGTCGCTGGGCGGGTCGATTTCGCTCGTTACCGGGCGGGAAGACGTCTTGGTGCAGTATTCGCGATTTACAAATGGCATAATCCTGGATTCGGTGAACGACGATTACTCCGCGTCGATCGAAAGGGACTACCTCGGGTTTGATTTCCGGGTCGGCGTCCTGTATGAGCCGACAAAGCTGTTCCGCATCGGCCTGATGATCGCCGTGCCGGCGGTGGAACGCTTCAGCGAGACCGACGACGAATCGTTCCCCCTGCTCGACAGCACCGACTCCTTCACGAGCAACGGCCAGCTCGAATCCTCGTTTTCCGGGGCGCTCGGCGTGGCGGTGCCGCTTCAGTTTCTCACCCTAGCCGTCGACGCGCGTTTCAGGGCGCCCTACAACGGGCAGCCGGACAACAGCGACGCGTCACGCTGGAGGATGGGGGCGGGCCTGGGCGTCGAGGTGCCCATCCGCGTCATCGGCCTGGTTGCAAGGGCCGGCTACAGCTACGACCAGTTCGATCCCTATGAGTTTCTTTTCAAATACGACTACAGCGCGGCCGACGTCGTGCCGTATACTGCGGTGCAGGACCGGCAGCTCATATCGGGCGGGCTTGAATACAGTCCCACACGCAGGGTCTCGTTTGAGGCGGCATACGGCTATTCGTTCTGGAAGCTTTCCACCGATGCCGTGCTTTTGGAGATGCACCATCTTCACCGCGTCGTGGTGGGCATGACGATTCGGTATTAACGTTTGTCAAGGAGGAAATCATGATCAGCGCGGAAAAAATAATCGCGGCGGCGGGACTCGCGGCCGTTGTCTTGTTCGGGTGCACCGAGTATCCCATATCGAAAGCATACGTCAAGCAGGCCGCGCCGGGCGTCACCATACCTATGGTGCAGGGCAAACCGTCGGACTACGAGGGAAAAATCGTGATCTGGGGGGGAAGGATCCTCGAGGTCGTCAACGACTCAGCCGGAAGCAGGATCACGGTCATCGAGACCGCGCTCGACGACGACGGCTACCCGGGGTCGCTTACCACCTCTATGGGAAGATTCATCGCAATGACCCGCGGTTTTCTGGACCCCGCGATCTACAGCAAAGGGCGACTGGTGACGATCGCCGGTGGAATCACCGGCGTCGAGACGCGGGCGCTCGGCAAGGGAACCTACCGCTATCCAGTGCTTGACATTAAAGAGATGCGGTATTGGCAGACACAGCCGTATATCTGGTATCCCTCGTACTACGATTTCGGGTTTTATCCCTGGCACCGCTACGGCTGGTACGCCCGACCGTACGGCTATATGCGGTTCGACGGCCCCTACTACGGAGAAGAATACGAGGAAGCAATTCCTCAAGCGGCTCCGCAAGAGCAAGACACGGTTTTGCGACGCGGCGGAGCCGACACGGCGAAGTTTGAAAAATAGGCGCCGGAAGCGCTCAGGCGCCGGATGACACCGTTGCTTCCAGCATGGTCTTGAATTCGTCGGCGCCGATGCTTTCCTTCTCCAGGAGCCGTGCCGCGATCGTCTTGAGTTTGTCAAGCTGTTTCTCGAGAAGGCCGCTTACCGCCGCATAGCGCTCGCGGATGATGCGGGCGACCTGTTCGTCCACATACTGCTGCGTGGTTTCGGCGTACTCGCGGTTCTGCCCCAGCGCCAGCGCCTCTCCCAAATACCCCGCCCCCCGCTGCGACTGCAGCACCACGTTTTCGAATTTCTCGCTCATGCCGAATTCGGTGATCATGCGGCGCGCGATGTCGGTGGCCTTGACAAGGTCGTTGGCCGCGCCCGTGGAGACCCTGCCGAACACCAGCTGCTCGGCCGCCCTGCCGCCGAGCAGCACGTCTATTTTCGAAATGAGCTCGTCGCGCGTGAGCAGGTAGCGGTCTTCGGTGGGCGTCTGCATGGTGTAGCCGAGCGCCGCCACGCCCCTCGGCACGATGGTGATCTTCTGCACCGGGTCGCTGCCGGGCGTGAGGGCCGCGGTGACGGCGTGTCCCGTCTCGTGATACGCCACGATCTCGCGCTCCTGTTTGTTGACAAGCCGCGATTTCTTCTGCAGGCCAGCCATGCTTTTCTCGATGGCCTCCTCAAAGTCCATCTGGGTCACCGCTGCGCGGCCGTTGCGCACGGCGAACAGCGCCGCCTCGTTCACGATGTTTGCCAGGTCGGCGCCCGAAAGCCCGGCGGTGGCCCGCGCCACCGCGTCGAGGTCGACGGAGGGGCCGAGCGTGACGTCCTTGACATGGAGGAGCAGGATCGCCTTTCTCCCGGAAAGGTCCGGCTTGTCGATCACCACCTGGCGGTCGAACCGGCCCGGCCGCAGCAGCGCCGCGTCGAGCACCTCGGGGCGGTTCGTGGCGGCCAGAATGATCACGCCCACCCGGCCGTCGAAGCCGTCCATCTCCACGAGGAGCTGGTTGAGGGTCTGCTCGCGCTCGTCGTTAGCACCCACCACGCCCGGCAGGCGGGTCTTTCCGATTGCGTCAAGCTCGTCGATGAAGATGATGCAGGGCGCCTTCTCGCGGGCCTGGCGGAACAGGTCGCGCACGCGCGAGGCGCCCACGCCCACGAAGAGCTCCACGAACTCCGCGCCGTTGATCCGGAAGAACGGCACGTGCGCCTCGCCCGCGACCGCCCGGGCCATGAGCGTTTTTCCGGTCCCGGGCGGCCCAACGAGCAGCACCCCCTTGGGGATCTTGCCGCCGATGGCGGTGTATTTTTGCGGCGTTCTCAGAAAGTCGACGAGCTCGGCGAGCTCTTCCTTGGCCTCGTCGGCGCCCGCCACGTCGGCGAAGGTGGTCTTGGTGTCGCCCTCGGCGACCAGTTGCGCCTTGTTCTGTCCGAACGCCATGACCCCGCTGCCCAATTTCCCGACCCTGCTGAACAACACCTGCCACAGGATGATCATGAGGACGAACGGAACGATCCAGGTGAGCACCAGGCTTAAAAGCGAATTTTTTGACTGGGGTTCGGCAAAATACTGGACGTGCAGGGAATCAAGCAGGGGAATGAACGAGGGATCGCCCACGGGCACGGTGCGGAAGACCGTCTCGCTTTCGAGCGATTTTATCTTTTGCGGCGAGGCCTTCTGCGCCGAGTCCAGTTCCTGCCGCGTATAGGGATAGCCGGTGATGTACTTGTCGGTTATCTCGACGCGCTTAATTTTTCCCGTGCGGATGTTCTCCTTGAAAACGCTGAACTCCACGGTCTGCTCCGCGGGTTTAGACACGAGCTGGTTGATCACGATGAGCGCCGCGAGCATGACCAGGAAATACCAGAACGAAAAATTGATTTTTTGCCTGTTGAAGCTGAAGAACGAATGATGTTTGTGCACGCCGGGGTCGGCGCCGTTTCGGTTCTCCTTCTGATCGCGGGCCGCTTCCGCCGGGCCCTCGTCGTCATTCTGTTGTTGCATAGCAACCTCGTGAATGGGTGTTAGCGCGCAGCCCCGAACAGATGCGCTATCATCGAGTAAAGGGTGTTCTGCATGCCCGCAATAACGGGGTTGAGGAGCCCCGTAAGGATGAAAAACGCGAGGATGAAAAACCCGTACGGCTCCAGCTTCGCCAGGCTCTCCTGCATCTCCCGCGGCAACACCGCCATGAGCACTTTTGATCCGTCAAGCGGCGGAATGGGAATGAGGTTGAACGCCCCCAGGATGATGTTGATCCGCGCGACGAACTCAAGCGCGCCGGAAACCCCGGCGCCGCCTTGCGGGCCGAGCAGGGTCTCGATGCCGAGCGCGATAATTGCGATGAGGATGTTGGCGCAGCAGCCTGCAAGCGCCACCGAGACAAGGCCGAACCTGAAATTGCTTAACTTGTAATAATTCACCGGCACCGGTTTTGCCCAACCGAATCCCGCAATAAAAAGCATGAGCGTGCCGATGGGGTCGATGTGGCTTGCCGGGTTCAGCGTGAGTCGCCCCATGACTTTGGCCGTGTCGTCTCCGAACAACAGGGCGACCGCGCCGTGGGCGAGCTCATGGGCGATTATGGAATACAATAATATGCCCGCGACGATGGCAAAGGTGACCGGATCATGGATCAGGAGAGAAAAAAAATTCATGGAAAACCGGTGAGCTCAGGTGATTTGTTTTCAGCGTTTCGAATTCATTCTCAATTTGGGAAAAACCATTCCCACTTTTGCAAAACGTCCGATGGCCTGCCCTGTTTTTTATATCGGCCAGAGGAGGAACATTTTCTGGCGAAGCTTCTCTTTTACCCCATTGATTAAATCCGCCTTACTTGTTAATTGGAATGATACTTGCAATTCTATTGCCAACCGGCAGTTTATTAAACCAAAGGAGGACGAAATGGCAGGCTCTTTTTTACGTTGGAAAACGGAACTTAAATCTGCGTTGATAGTTTCCGGTGTCATGTTTGCCGCCTTTTTCCTGCCGGTAAACGCCCAGAACAATTATCTCGGCGAAATAAAGATGTTTGCCGGCAATTTCGCGCCTGTGGGATGGGCGTTGTGCAACGGACAGCTGCTTCAAATCAGCCAGAACACCGCCCTGTTCTCCCTGCTCGGAACCACCTACGGCGGAGACGGCGTCACAACGTTCGCCCTGCCTGATCTCCAGGGCAGGTTTCCCATGGCCGCGGGAAGCGGCACCGGCCTCACGGTCAGGAATCTTGGCGACAAGGGCGGGCAGGAGACCGTGACCCTCACCGAGGCACAGATGCCCAGCCACACGCATACCGCGTCTGTTTCGGCTGATTCAACGGTGGCGACGTCCGACAGCCCGCAAAAGGCATTGCCGGCCCGCAACGCCTCAGCAACGCCGGCGTACGGAAAGAACGCAAACACCCTCATGGCAAATACCGTGACCGTGGGACTCGCGGGCGGAAACCAGCCGCATCCGAATGTCCCGCCTTACACCTGTGTCAATTTCATCATTGCGCTCCAGGGAATCTTTCCGTCCCGCAATTAGGGCCGGGACAGAATGGAGAAAATAAAGGAGTCCCAAATGAAAATTTTCAGGCCGGGTGCATATGCCATCATCGTCATGGGTGCTCTACTTCTTTTCGCACAGGCTGGGAGGGCGGCGCTGTATTGGACAGAGGCGAATTTTGCCGTGCCGAGGCTCGTGCAGGCCGATACCTCCGGCGCCGTACTGTCGTCGCTGACGCTTCCCGCATCGTCGATGCCCCAGGCAATTGCCGTCGACCGCACGACGAAAAAGGTGTTCTGGACGGAATTGTCATTTGTCAACGCACATGTGAGGGCGGCCGGCGGCGGCCTCACGGATTCTGGGGCGGTCGTTTCGCTGCAGTCCTGCCTTCGCGGCGTCGCGGCGGATTCCACCCACGGGAAGTTATACTGGACAAGCACGAATTTGCAGACGGGATCCTCCCTG
The DNA here is from genome assembly GCA_035516255.1 of Chitinivibrionales bacterium. NCBI lineage: Bacteria > Pseudomonadati > Fibrobacterota > Chitinivibrionia > Chitinivibrionales > Chitinivibrionales bacterium. The sequence goes on from DATJAL010000051.1 coordinate 86,832, forward strand.
TTCCGCGCCAACCTCGACGGCTCCGCGGCCGAAGTGCTTATTTCGTTCGGCTCGGGGACCGTTCACGCGCCGTACGGCATCGCAATTGACGAAAAGACACAAACAATGTACTGGGCGGACTTCGACGCCGGTGAAATTGACCGTGCGCAAACAGTTCCTTCCGCAGCGCCCCAGGCCGTTGCCGCCGGCCTAGCGGGGCCGGCGGGGATCGCGCTGGATCCGGACAGCGGCTCCCTGTTCTGGACAGAGGCAAACGCGGGGACCATTTCACGCGCGAACCCCGACGGCTCGGGCAAAGCGATCATCATTTCGAAACTGGCAATACCGCTCTATCTTTGTTTCGACCGCGTCTCAAGAAGGTTGTTCTGGACCGAATTCGGCGGCTCACAGGTGCGTTCGGCGCAAAGTGACGGTTCGGATACAATGACGCTGGCGACAACACCGTCGCCGCCGGTCGGGATCGCGGTCTTCAGAGAACCGGCCGTCAAGGCCAGGGCATCAACGCCGGCGCGCCCCGCGTCATTCGGCATGACGGCCGCCGTGGCGGGAGGCGGCAGAATCCTTCGCATCAACTATCAACTGCCGCACGCCTGCAGCGCGGGCATAGCCGTGTATGATCTCCGCTCCCGGCGCATCGCAACGGCGTCGCCCTCGTGGCACGAGGCGGGAACATACGAGCGCAATATTGACATACGCAACTTTGCGCCGGGCACCTATTGCCTGCGTTTCATTGCCGGCACCTTCGTTGCGACGAAAACGGAAACAATAATGCGATGATCTATTGTGCTGTGCCGGCGGCGAATGTGGTAAAAAGCGGATTGCGAATGTTACAATGGTATAGTCTTAGGAAATACGACGGGTCAAATTAATTCAGACGTCTTATTTCGAAAGGAGTTTTAATAATGCGGAATCAGTGTTTATCTTTTTGCCTTGGCTGCATTATTCTTTTAAGCTTCGTTTCCTATGCTGAGAATATCAAGAAAGACACGACGGTAAATGGTTTAAAGATCGAATTGCTTGTCCTGCCTGCGGAGCCGTTTTTTACGAAGCAGCAGGTCAATGCAAAAAAAGTTAGCTCCGGCATGCTCATAATTGAAGGGTCTAAGCCTTTTAATCTGGAGAATCCGACAAAACCTAATCATCATCTTGTGATTCATGTTTATGATGCTAAAAGCGGAAAAGCATTGACCACGGCAAAGGTGAAAATGTCTTTTCAACAAATCGACGAAACCGGAAAACTTTTAGGCAAATCTACGGAAATCCCCATTATCAAGATGGAATCTATCGGAAGGGGACAAGAATCAACTCATTATGGCAATAATGTCACAATGCCAGACGGAACCTATAGGGTTCAAGTCCTCGTGAATGGTAATTCGCTTATGTTCGACATCGGCGCTAAAACGGGCCCAAAATCATCAATGGAGAATATGGAAATGTAACGATTTTCCCGGTTTGAAAAGAAGCACTCCTGGAACATATTGAAAAGCCGCCATCAAAAAAAGATGTGCGTTAAAATAGATGGTTTACAAACAGCACTTAACTGAGGGGAACCTGTTCACCAAAAAAGGAGGACCAATGGAACATAAACTTCCGCCGCTTCCCTTTGCCGAGGGCGCCCTTGCACCGTCCATTTCCAAGGAGACGATCCAGTTTCATTACGGAAAGCACCATGCCGCCTATGTCGGCAACCTCAACAAGCTAATCACGGGCACCGAATTCGAAAACAGCTCGCTGGAGGATATCGTCCAGCGAGCCACCGGAGGAATTTTCAACAACGCGGCGCAGGCCTGGAACCATGCGTTTTACTGGCAATGCCTTTCACCTTCCGGCGGAGGCGAGCCCCGCGGGGCCGCGGCAAACGCGCTCGTAAAACAATTCGGGTCGTTTGCCAAGTTCAAGGAGGAGTTCACCAAGAGCGCGGTGACCACCTTCGGCTCCGGCTGGGTCTGGCTTGTCAAGAACGACGACGGATCACTCGCCATAGAAAGCATGGGCAACGCGGGAACGCCGCTCAAGGACAAGAGAAAGGCCCTTCTCACGTGCGACGTGTGGGAACACGCTTATTATATCGATTACCGGAACAACCGCGCGGGGTATGTAGAAGGGTTCTGGAAGCTTGTCAATTGGAAATTCGTCGAGAATAATCTGAAATGACACGCGGCCGCGTAAAAAATGCGGCGGGTGCCAAAGGAGGAACAATGAAACGGCTCAACAACGTCATGAAAATCGTGATGCTCGGCTGCGCCGTTGCGCTCGTGTATGCGGGCAGCAAGCCGCAGGGAGGAGGAACCATGCTTTCGACAGGGACGCAGGCGCCTGATTTTTCGCTTGTATCGGACAAAGGTGATACGGTAAAGTTCAGCGACTACAAGGGGAAAAAATATGTTGTTCTCGTGTTTTATCCGGGAGACCAGACACCGGGCTGCACGCACCAGCTCTGCGCCATCAGGGACGATTTTTCCAAATTTCAGGAAAAGGACGCGGTGGTGTTCGGGGTGAATCCGGCTGACATGGAATCACATAAGAAATTCGTTGAGAAGCAGCACTACCAGTTCCCGCTGCTCGTCGACCCCGGCATGAAGGTGGCCGCCTTGTACGGCACGAAGGGTTTTATGATTCAGCGGACCGTATTCGTCATTGACAAAGAAGGAAAAATTATCTTTGCCAAGCGCGGCATGCCGTCCGACAGCGAAATACTGGCCTCGATTCCTGCAAAGAAAGAATAATTTCTTGGCCGCCGTGCAGGTACGGTACATCGTCAACGACGTGGACGCGGCCATCGCGTTCTATTGCACGCACCTGGGGTTTGTCTTGCAGATGCATCCTGCGCCCGCCTTTGCAATGCTTTCGCGCAAAGAACTTCGGCTCGTGCTGAGCGCGCCGAATCCTTCAGCCCGAGGAGGACAGAACTTGCCGTCCGGAGATCAACAGATGCCGGGTGGATGGAACAGGTTTGCAATCGAGGTAAGAGACATAGAACAAACCGTCGATGCTTTACGCCGCGCCGGTATCCATTTCAGAAACGAAATAGTCCGCGGCATCGGCGCAAAACAAATCATTCTCGACGATCCCTCGGGAAATCCCGTGGAACTTTTCGAACCGCTCCTTGACGAGGCGCGACTAGTGGGTCCTCCTCCGCCGCTTCAGTAGAAATCAGTCTTTTTTAACGCCCTTTCCTTTGTCAAACGGATCCGGTTCCGGTCCCAGCGGATCGTATGCCGGCGAGTCATGCACCTGCATCTTCGGCAGGTCCGTCATTACCGCATGCGAGTCGTCGTTGATCGCGGTAATGCTCTTCACCGGCACAACGACATTCTTGTTGTTGAAAATGTTTCCCGTTTCCACCACCAGGAAATTGATGGTCCATGTGTCGTTGTCGATAATGAAGTCTTTCACGTGTCCGCTCGTGCCGTCTTTCGAGTTCACCTTGAACCCGGTCACCGCCTTTATCGAGTACAAGTCGGGATCGAGTTCCTTTCCGCCGCTGTTCCGTATCCTGAAGTCATAATCCGACAGGTCGATGTTGTGGCTTCCCATGAAACTTTCGCCCCATGAAAAAAACACGTCGCTCATGTAAGGGCCGCGCTTTGCCAGTTCATGCTGCCGTGAAACGGGCATGTCGCTGTCGATGCCCGGACTTTTTTCAACCTCGCCCTTGCTGATGACGAGCCTGAGCGAAGAGGTCAATTGGCCGGGTATTTCCACCGAATGCGGCGCAATGAGGACGTCGCGTTTGTTCGGCAGCCGGTCTGCATGCACGTCCAAATACTTGATCTTCCATGTCCTGTCGTCAAAGAAAAAGTCCTTCACCTTCCCCACAGGCCCATCCACCGCGGCGACTTCATATCCATTCATTTCATTAAGACTGAGTGGCGCTTTCATAATGACCTCCTTTTTTCAAACAGGGAACCCGCACTCAACTTGCAGGCCCCTTCTTTTTCCCCTTCTTTTATTACGGGCACTCACCCCGTAAAATGAAAAGTGGTTTGAGTATTACATTTTTTATCAGGGGCGATTGTCCGATGATGATTGAAATGACGCCATTATTGTGCCGGTGTTTTGGAGTGAAGAAAATATTCAGTGTTTCTTAAAGGAACGGCCGATTACGGTTTGCAGTTTGTCCATGTACAGATAAAATACCGGCGTGACAAACAGCGTCAGGAATTGCGAAAACAGAAGACCGCCCACAACGGCGAGACCCAGCGGACGTCGGGATTCGGACCCGGCGCCCAGGCCGATGGCGATGGGCAATGTGCCGAGCAGCGCCGACATGGTGGTCATCATGATGGGCCTGAACCTGATGAGGCAGGCGTCGAAGATCGCCTCGCGCGGCGGCTTTCCGCCGCGCTGGGCATGGAGCGCAAAGTCAATCATCATGATGCCGTTTTTCTTGACAAGTCCCACCAGCATGATAATGCCGACGAACGCATAGATGCTCAGGTCCACGCCGAACAGAAACAACGCGACCAGCGCGCCGAACCCCGCAAACGGAAGTGCCGAAAGAATGGTCACCGGATGAATGAAGCTCTCGTATAAAATGCCGAGCACGAGGTAAATGACCAGTATCGCCATGATGAGAAGGAGCCCGAGCCCGCCCAGCGACGATTGGAACGCCTGCGCGGTCCCCTGGAAGCTCGCGGTGATGCCAATTGGCAGCGTGCTGCGGCCGAGCCGCTCGACCATGTTCACCGCGGTACCGAGCGCGGTTCCGGGTGCAAGATTAAAAGATATCGTCACCGACGGCAGCTGGCCCAAGTGGTTCACCGTGGCGGGCCCGATGCCCTGGGTGAGCCGCGCAACCGCGCTGAGCGGCACCAGGCTGCCGCTTGACGAATGGATATACAACGAGGTGAGATCGACGGGCTGGCGCTGGTACCTGGGCAAAAGCTCCATGATCACCCAATATTCGTTGGTCGGCGTGTAGATGGTGGAAATCTGTCCCGAGGCATAGGCGCTCGCGAGTGCGGATTCGATCTGCCCTGCCGAGACGCCCAAGACCGCGGCCTGGTCGCGGTCTATTTCCACGTTCACCTGGGGATTCTTGATGAGCAGGTCGCTGGTGACGTCCTGCAGCTGCGGGAGCCGCTGCAGCCGCTGCGCAAGGTCCTGGCCGGCCGCGTACAACTGGCGGGTGTCGGTTCCCTGCAGCGTATATTGAAACTGGCTTTGCGCGATGGTCGCCCCGAACGCGATGGGCGGCGGATTTTGCAGAAACACCCTGAGGCCCGGGATCTGCGCGAGCTTGGGCCGGAGTTCCTGGACGATCTGGTCCGCGTTCAAGGCCCGGTTTTCGCGGGGTTTGAGGCGGATGAACAAGACCCCCTGGTTTGAAGAAAGAAAACCGCCGATGTTCGACATAAATGCATCAATGCCCGGATCGTGCTCGACAATCGACATCGCCGCAAGCTGGTGGGCCGTCATCGCGTCAAACGAAATTCCCTCCTGCGCCTGGGTGATGCCCACGAGTCGGTTGTCGTCTTCGCTCGGGAAAAACCCTTTGGGGACCACGGCAAAGAGAACGACGGTGAGAACAAGGGTCGCGATGGAGAGCGCGAGGATGATTCCTTTTCTGTCAAGAGACCAACGGAGACCGGCCGCGTAGGCGTTTCGCATTGCGAGAAACGCCCGCTCGCTGGCGAGATAGAGCCTGCCGTGCCGCACCTCGGACGGCGGACGCAAAAAGCGGCTGGCGAGCATGGGCGTAAGGGTGAGGGAGACGAAACCCGAGATGAGGATGGCCGTGCTGATGGTCACCGCGAACTCGTTGAACAGCCTTCCCACGATGCCGCCCATAAACAGCACGGGGATGAACACGGCGACCAGCGAAAGCGTCATTGACAGAATGGTAAACCCGATTTCCTTGGATCCGCTCAGCGCCGCGTCGAGCGGACGTTCGCCCAGCTCCATGTGCCTCGTGATGTTCTCCAGCATCACGATCGCGTCGTCGACCACGAACCCGATGCAGAGGGTGAGCGCCATGAGCGACAGGTTGTCGAGCGTAAAATGGAAGCGGTTCATGAGCGCGAACACGCCAACGAGCGACAGCGGAAGGGCGAGGGAGGGGATCACCGTGGCCGACGGGTTGCGCAGAAAGGCGAAGATGACGAGCACCACGAGCAAGAAGGCGATGAGGAGCGTGCGCTCCACGTCGCGGACCGACGCCCTGATGGTTTCCGATCTGTCAAAGAGCAGCTGCAGGTCCACCGAGGCCGGCAGCTTGGTGCGGAACTTGGGGAGCAGCGCCTTCACGGCATCGGCCACGGCAACGGTGTTGGTTCCGGGCTGGCGCTGCACCGCCAGGATGAGCCCGCGCTTGTTGACGAACCAGGCCGCGGTCTGGTCGTTCTGCACGCCGTCGATGACGTCGCCAAGCTCGCCGAGCCGAACGGGCCGTCCGTTGCGGTAGGCCACGACGATCGATTTGTAGGCCGGGGCGCGCGTGAGCTGGCCGGACGCATACACCGTGAACGCCATCGATTTGCCGTTGAGCTGACCCGTGGGCAGATTGGGGTTGGCCGCGACCACGGCGTTCTGCACGTCGTCGATGCCGATGCCCCGGCTCGCCATGGCCTCGGGGTCGAGCTTGATGCGCACGGCGCGCTTCTGCGACCCGTACACCTGCACCTGGGCCACGCCGTTGACCATGGAGATCTCCTGGGCAAGCATGGTCTCGCCGTATTCGTCGAGCTCATACAGCGGCATGGTGGGCGACCGCAGCGCGATGTAGAGGATGGGCTGGTCGGCCGGGTTTACTTTCCGGAACGTGGGCGGCGTGGGCATGCCGGGCGGCAGCAGCCGCTGCGCCGCGGTGATGGCCACCTGCACGTCCTGCGCCGCCGCGTCGATGTTGCGGTCGAGATCGAACAAAATCGCTATTTGGGTGGTGCCCTCCCTGCTGGTGGAGCTCATCGACGTGATCCCGGCAATGGTGGAGAACTGCTGCTCGAGCGGCGTGGCCACGGCCGACGCCATGGTTTCGGGCGAGGCGCCGGGCAGCGAGGCGAACACCACGATAACGGGAAAATCCACCTGCGGCAAATCGCTCACCGGCAGCGACCGGAACGCGACGATGCCGAAAAAAAGTATGCCGAGCATCACGAGCGTGGTCATGATGGGACGGCGGATGAAAATTGCGGAGAAATTCATTTCTTCTGCACCTTCTGCGCGACGGGTTGCATGAGGCCGGTCTTTACCGTTACTTTTGAGCCCTGCTTGAGCATCATCACTCCATCGGTGACCACGCGTTCGCCCAGCGACACGCCCTTTTCAATAACGGTCATGTCGCTGTCGGCCACGCCGGCCGTGACCGGACGCACCTGCGCGGTGTCGCCGGCCATGATGACAAACACGAATTGTCCCTGTTGTCCCGTCTGGACGGCGGAGGAGGGGACGACCACCGCGTTCGCCCGGTTGCCCAGCACCAGGGAGACGTTGACGAACTGGCCCGGCCACAGCGCCCTGTTCTCATTTGGAAAGGTCGCCTTGAGCAGCACCGTTCCCGTGGCCTGGTCCACCGCGTTGTCGATGAAGGTCAGCGTCCCGGCGGGGACGGCCGTCGAATCGTTGGGCAGGGAGGCCCGCACCGCAAGCGGCGCGGCCCTGGCGTCCCGGCGCACTTCTTCGAGGTTCGCCTCGGGAACGGAAAACCGCACGTAAATCGGGGCAATCTGGTTGACGGTCACGAGCGGCGAGGCGCCGTTAGCCGTCACGAGATTGCCCTGCGTCACCAGCAGGTTTCCGGTGCGGCCGGAAATGGGGGAGACGATGGTGCAGTAGCCGAGGTTGAGCCGTGCGTTCTTGACGCTTGCGCGGTCCGCCTCCACCATCGCGCGCGACTCGGCCGCGGTCGAAACCGCCGCATCGTACTGTTCCTTGGTGACAAAGTCCTTTGCCACGAGGCCCTTGTAGCGCGCTTCTTCGCTCTCGGCGTTGACCATGGCCGCGCTGTCGCGCGAAAGCGAGGCGGCCGCCTGCCTGAGCGCCGCCTCGTACGGCCCCGGGTCTATTCTGAAAAGCACGTCGTTTTTCTTCACGTTCTGGCCTTCTTTGAACGCCACGTGCACGAGCTGTCCTCCCACGCGCGACGTTATCGCCACGCTGTTTATCGCCTCGACGCTCCCGATTTCACGGAGCACAAGCGGCATGGTGCGGGACTGGGCCGCGGCGGCCAGAACGGGGACGGGACCTGCCCTGAAGCCGGAAGGATCCTTTTTCATGCATGATGACAGTGCGACCGCCGCGATGGCGGCTGTGAAAACCGCTGCCTTCCCGGCATGGCGCGATGTCCGAAGGGAAATATTCATGGCTGACGTTCCTTTCATTCGCCGGTCGTTTGCACGCCGCGGCCCTTGACGGCCGCGACAGCCGTCAGCATGCCGGTGTCGTGGGCAAGCTGCGCCGCCGCCGTCCACCATCCCGCGCGCGCCTGCACCTGCTGCGCCCGCGCGCCTTCGAGCGCGGCCTGGGCGGTGAGAAGGTCGATGATGGTGCCGACGCCGGACCCGTAGCGGCCGGCGGCAACATCGTGGTTCTGCTGCGCGCTCGCCAGAAGATCGTCGCTGGTCCGCACCATCTGGCCGGAGCTTTCGAGGTTGTAGTAATCGGTCCACACCTGAAGGACCACGAGATCGCGGAAGTTCTTTTCGCCGGCGCGGGCGGCGTCGGCCTGCGCGCGGGCCGCGATGAGGTTGTGGAGACGCGAAAAGCCGAAGAACAGGGGAATGTCGAGGCTCACCGTCGCGTTGTAGGTCGTGGAGCCCTTGTCCTGCTGCGAAAAGTAAATACGTCCCACGTCCCCGCTGGCCGAAAACGACGGAAAGAGCTGGGTGAGCACGGTGTAGGCGTGCGCTTCGGCCTGCCGCGCCTGGGCGGCGGCGGCCGCGAGGTCGGGGCGCAGGCGCATCGCCGAGTCGAGAAATTCGCCGATGGATATTCTCGCACTGTCAAGCGGCGGGGCGCCCACCGGAACGTTGACGTCGAAACCGGTGTTTGCCGGAAGTCCCATGGCGGTGGCAAGGACCCCGCGCGTGGTCATGATCTGCGCGGCTAATGATTCGAACGAGAGCTTCGCCTGTGAAAGCGCGGTGCGCGCCTGGAGCACGTCGGCCGTGGTGCCCAGTCCCGCCTTGTCGCGTTCGTCGGCCGCTTTCAGGTTTGTCGCCGCTTCGTCGACCGAGGCCTGCTGGGCCGCATGCAGCGATTTGGCGGAGAAATAACCGTAATACGCCTGTTCCACTTGGAGGATGACGTTCTGGATCGCGGCGTCGTGGGTCCAATCGGCGGCAAACAGCGCATATTTGGTCTCATTGACCGATGAGATTCTCCCTCCCCAGTCCAAGATGAGCCAGGAGAACGAGGCATCGGCCAGCACGTTGCGCTCGGTGTAGGCGAGTTTTCCCCCGGCAACCGAATTCTGCTGCTGGTTGGCCGACAACGAGGCGTTGATTTGGGGGAAAAAGGCCCCTTGCTGGCTTCCATATAGCGCGGCTGCGGCGCGCGCCTGCGCCCATGCCTGGCGCGTCTGGCTGCTGTTGAGTAAAGCAATATTTACAATATCGGAAAGCGAAAGGCTGTCGAGGCGAGCGAGGTACTCCTTCGGTATTCCCGGCGGCCTTGCATTTTTTTCGGCCGCGCCCTCAAAGGCGCTTCGGCCCGCCGCAGCGCTCGGCGGCGGCGTCCACGGAATCTCGGGCCGGGACGAAACGCCCGGCCCGCCGAGGACCTTGAACGGTGCGTTCGCGCATCCGGTAATTACCATGACGCCGCACGCGAGCAGGCACGCGCCCGCCGCGGCAGCGCCGATTAAAAAACCGGTCCCGGATGATTGAATGTTTCGCACGTTTCCACTCCCGTTTTGGCGGCAGTGTCACCTGCGCGGTCCAATACGCTCCTTTACATTCTTAATCACCGCGGTGGCGAGTTTGCCGTTTCCGCGCAGCGCGATATCGTCGATCGTGATGATGCCGGATATCTGCTTATGGTCGTTTTTGACAAGCAGCCGCCTGATTTTATAATTCTCCATGACCTGCGCCGCATCGGCAAGATCGGCGTTCTCGTTTACCGTGACCGGTTCCTTGGTCATCACTTCACCGACGGTCAGGCCGGCGGGATCGAGCGACATTCCCACGACCCTGATCGTGATGTCGCGGTCGGTGATCATGCCGGTCGGCGTGTCTCCTTCGAACACGGCGAGAGAACCCACGTCGAGTTCCTTCATCCGCACCGCAGCCTGCCGTATGGTGTCCTTCGCCTGAATGCCCTCGATGCCTCGCGTCATGACGCTTTTTACCTTCATACAAACCCCTTTCTATAATTTTTAAATGGTGAAGTCATGCATAGTACCGCAAATTCTATGCCGCCGGAATTTGATCATCGCATCTCCGAGGAATCGCGTGCAGCAATTTTGCGAAAGTAAACAATGCGGACGTGAAGGTTGGTTCCGAGAAGAGAATTGCCAGTTTTCCAACGTGGCAGGAGGCCCATCTATTTCCCGATTTTGCAAAGAGGTTTTTCAAATCCGGAATGAATGGAATCACCCCGCGGCAAGCCGCAGCGACAAGGCAAGCGGCATAATAAATCCGTAGAGCGCGCCTGCCGTGCCGTACGGAATGACGTGACAACGCGCCCGCAATCGCATTAAGCTTTTTGGCAAACCGCCTTCGGCGGTACATAAAGGCGATACACGGCGCGATCCGGCGGCGGGCATTGCCGTTTGTTAATAAAAGGGGTGACGCCCCGCCTTCATTACCGGCGTTCCCTTAAAGGAAGATCCGGAATAGAAAGACAATGCCGCCGAGAATGAACACCGAATACAGCGTCTTGAACAACAAGGGAATGACGACATGGTGGGGAAAGGGGTGATTGCCGAGCCATCGTTTGACTTTACGGAATTTCATGTTCTTGCCCTCCCGGATAAAAATTCGAAATACGCCACGGTCAAACTCGTTTAACGGTTTCGCGTGTTTTTATGCACAAATGCCGGACCATCTTTTTGGGATTCCACCTTCGCGGATCTTTCCGGTTTTTCATTTTTAAGAAAATTTTCGCAAAATAAACTTTATCAGCGCATTTTTTTAAAATTCAAGGAGTGGTTCGTGGCATTAAAGTTGCGGTAATTTGTGAAGGAATATGTTGTCAGGCCGTGGTGTGCGATTTGACAAGCTAAAAATCCGTTTGCGAATTAATAAAAACAACCCCGAAGGATATTCATGGACCACAAGGGCAAAACGATTCTGGTTGCCGGCGCCACCGGAAAACAGGGCGGCGCCGTTGCGCGAAGGCTGCTTTCAAAGGGATGGCAGGTGCGTGCGCTTGTAAGGAATCCTGATGCTGACGCGGCGCAGTCCCTGGGAAAGGCGGGCGCAGAAATCATCAAGGGCGATCTGAACGACGTTTCCTCGCTCGAACGCGCAGTGGCCGGCGTGTACGGCGCGTTCAGCGTCCAGACATTCAGGGAAGGGGTGGAACGCGAAACCGAACAGGGGAAAAATCTTGCCAGCGCGGCAAGCCGCGCCGAGGTTGTCCATTTTGTCTACAGCAGCGTTGGCAGCGCCAACCGCAACACCGGAATTCCGCATTTCGAAAGCAAGTGGAAGGTGGAGCAGCACATCGTGAGCCTTGGATTGACCGCGACCATCTTCAGGCCTGTCTCCTTTATGGAAAACTTTATCATGCCGCAATCGCGAGAGAGTATCCTCGCCGGCACCCTGGCCATGGGGCTGGACCCCGGCAAACCGCTCCAGATGATCGCAGTGTCGGACATCGCCGAATTCGTGTCGCTCGCGTTCGAGTCGCCCAGCGACTATGCCGGGAAGGCCGTTGATCTGGCCGGGGACGAACTGACCGGGCCCGAGATCGCGAGGCGCTTTGGCGAAGCATTGGGGATCGGAGTCGCGTATGTCCAGATGCCGCTCGAACGGCTCCGAGGCGTCAGCGAAGATCTCGCAATCATGACAGAATGGTTCAATAAAACGGGGTACAGAGCGGACATTCCCAGCCTGCGAAAAATCCATCCGGGGCTTAAGACGCTCGCGGCCTGGATCACCGCAACCGGGTGGAACAAGCCCGTAGCGGCGGCAGCGCACGCGTGATCGCGATCAATGATTTTAAGAAGGATAGGGCGATGGCCGATAAAAAGAAAACCGGCAGACGAAAGGCTCATTCCGTGGTGCCGGTTAAAAAAAATCTCAAAATAGATCCCGGTGCATCAAAGGCCGGAAAGCGTGGAGGCAAGGTGCTGCCAGGGAAACCCGAAGTACCGGCGGAAAGCACTCCGGCCAAGAAAGAGGGCTCTCCTTTTTTGGCGGGAGCGTCTGAAGATGTTGACACCGGCGGCCAAGCATTAAAAGAAATCTTTTCGGCCTCCGGGACCCACGGGGGACCGAAATATTTTTTTACAACGGAGATTCCGAACGAATACAACGAGACCTATATGCGGGTCATTCCGAGGGATCCGGAATGGCTGTTTTTATACTGGGAGATCAGCAGCCCCACCCTGGAAAAGGTGAAGAAGCGAATGGGTGTTGCGTTTGAATCCTCAAAAAAAATCCTGCGTCTTTATTTCGCGCACGCCGATCAGTACGTCGACAGGGAGATCGATGCGTTCGCGAACAACTGGTACGTGCGGGTGCCCGAACCGGGAATGACCTACTATGCTGAATGCGGATTCCTCACCGCGGACGGAAGATATTTTGCCGCGGTGCGGTCGAACGTTGCGGTTGCCCCTCGTTACGGAATGAGTCCCGACACTGACCAGGATTGGGTATCGGCGACCACCGGCGAATTGATCCGGCTTTCGACCGGACGGCGGCTGACCTTCCTGGGCGCGAGCGAAAAAAGGTTTGGAGAGGAAGAAGAAAAAGAAAACGCCGTTGAAATGGGGGAATTTTTCAGCCCTGCTGCCGGGTCGGGATCGGGGTTGTTTGGTATGTCGGGGGACGGGAGGAAATAAAAGTTCTCTCGCAAAGGCCGCCACGGTCGCCAAGGACATAGGTACTTTCACCCCGGTCCAGATTGAGAAATATACAAATGCGACAGGCGGTCATGTGCCGCGCAAAAGGCAGGACCGGAGGCCGCGGCAGACCGAGGGCGTGCCCCGGACCAGAAGGGCGGCCGGCCCTGCCTCGCATGAGGTGCGAGGCGGGGATACGCCCGTATTTTCATTCTTTACAAATAGAAACAAACAAAAGGCAGACCCTTTCTACGCCGCCACCGTCTCCGCCGTTTCCTTGTATTCAACAAGCTCAATGCTCGTTTCCTCAACGGCCGTTTTTCCCATTTCCATAATTTCTTCTATGTCGGTCTCTTTCGGCCCCGTCTCGGCGGTTTTCTCTTCCTGCCGGCCGGCCGGAGCCTGCTCGAAAATCTGAGGCCGGGGGACCAATTGGTAATAAACATCGAGCGTTTTTTCTGAAATGGTGTCCCAGGAAAAACATTTTTCCGCGGCGAAGCGGCCGTTCTGGCCCATCCAGCGGGCATGCTCGAAATTGGAAAAGAGCGTGCCGAGGCCCCACGAAATGGAATCAACGGTCGCATTGACTTTGTAACCGGTCACGTTGTGCCAGAGCAGCTCCGACGGCCCGCCGTTGTCGGTGGCGACAACGGGTTTCCCCGCGGCCCACGCCTCGAGGATCACGATGCCGAAAGGCTCGTTGCGGCTGGGCACGCACACGCAGTCGCACGCCTTGTAGAGGTCGATCAGTTGCCATCTGTCAAGATATCCGAAGAAGCGGGTTGCGTGGTACACGCCGAGCTGCCATGCCCGCGCTTCCACGCTGCCGTGCAGGTTGCCGTCTCCGGCGGCGAACACGAATTTCGCCCGCGGATAAAATTTGAGGATGTTCGGGATCGACTCCACGAGCAGGTCGGGGCCTTTCTGCGAAGTCATCCTTCCGACGAACAGGACAACGGGGTCGAGCGGCGCGATCCCGTATCTCGCCTTTACCGCGGCGGGATTGATCCATCCGTTAAAGTGCCAGTACGAAATGCCGTTGTGCACCGCGCTTACTTTCCAATCGGGGATTGAGTATATCCACTTGACCTCGTTCTTGAGGGCGTTTGACACGGCGATGACACGGTCGGCCTCGAACGCGCCGAACCATTCGATGTCGCGGATGGTTTTCGAAATTCCCTTGTGGAAAACGTTCCCGCTCCGTCCGAACTCCGTTGAATGGACGGTGAAAACGGTCTTTCGCCCCCGTCCCCACTTGATCCACGCGAGCGCATGAGCGGTGAGCCAGTCGTGCGCGTGAACGATGTCGAACGCGCCCGCAAAATCCTCGGCGGCGTACACCGCAGACACGATCGAACGGCACATGTTTTTGTTTTCCTCGACCGGGTCGGAATGGGACGAATAAGGACACCGATGGTAATGGACGCCATCGATGCATTCGTAAAGGGGGTGGTTGGGACGGCCGAGTCTGGTGAATACATGCACCTCGTGGCCTTTGCGTTCGAGCGCGCATGCCAGTTCGGTAACGTGGTATGCCACGCCGCCCATCATTATTGAATGGAGCGATTCCCACGAAAGAAATGCTATCCGCATGGTTGTTTACTCCTTTTGTTAAGGTGGATATGCCGATATCCCCTTCATCCGGGACATTTGCGGAGACACCGTGAACCAAAATTTCTTTCGGCGCGAGAAATTCTCAAAACTTTTTTTATTTTGCAAAACATATGCCAGAAAAAAACATGGTTCGGAAAAAGAATTGGGGTTAACAAAGTGCAAAAGCTGAAAACATTTTTCATTGATGCGAAATTCCTTTTGCAAAAACGGGAGCACCGCGCGTCCAGCGGCGGCCCCAAGGCTCCGGGAAAATGGGAGACGCCGCCGGCATATCCGTTTTTTTGAACGATCAAAGCAACGGCCAAAGCGCCCCCGCGCTTGGCATTTCATTTGCGATTTTAGAACCCGTTTTCGCAAAATGCTGCACGCTTTCCATGGTAATGAGAAAAGAGGGGGGATGCCCCAGAATATTGCTTGTCAAGAATTACGCGACGTGTGCTGGTCGCTGGGCACCGCCTTTCCGGCGCCGTTCACCGCTGAGCGCATCGGCGCGGTAATGGTCCGGCCCAGATTTTATTTTTTACACTGGCATATCCCGCAGGAATCCATTGACCGCCTGCGCGCCGCCCAGGGAGATGCCTTCGGGGGCAGCCGGCTGGTCATACGGATCTACGACGTGACCGATATCATTTTCAATGGTTTCAACGCGCACCGTTGGTTCGACATCACCGTCAACAGCCCCACCGGATCGTACTACGCCGTCATCGACTGGCCGGGACGCAACATGCTGCTCGAAGCCGGGTTCCGCCTTGTCAATAATACCTTTTGCCCGTGCGTCAGGTCGCCGGTCATCTATGTGGAACGGCACAACGCGGCGGGCGCGTTTTGCACCGACGCCCTGTTTGTGGGCCCCGCCTACAGCAGGGTGTTCAAGGTGTCCGACATTTTTTCGCTGCCCCTGTTCGAGGAGATGGGCAGCAGCATCAGCGAAGCCCCCGATCCGTCCGTCGCCGTTGTGGTGCTGCGGCTGCCGCATTATCAGGTGGGCCGCGACCCGCTCGCGTTGTCGGCGATGCGCGTCTCGTCGCGGTGCAGGGTCATGAAGAGCAGGATGCAGTTGTTTTCCCCCCAAATCGTCACTGACGGCAACGCGGCCGAGCTGATACGCGGAGCGGGCGAGCTCGCACCGCTGGTGGTCGACCGCATTCGATGCAAACATGCTCGCGCTCCATTCAGCCTCATCCACTGTCACGAATGGTACTCATCGATCATCGCCTGCGAGGCGGCGTGCAGGCTGGGGGTACCGCTGGTGCTCACCCTGCATTCGACCGAGCGGCAGCGGAGCGGTTCCCCGGAGCTCTCGCAGAATTCGCTGCTCGTCGTTGAAAAAGAAAAAGAAGCGATTGCCAATGCGGAATACGTCGTCGTCCCGTCGGAGGACGCCTTCGAAAGCGTCGTGCGCGATTACGGGACACCATCTTCAAAGGTGGTGATCATCCCCGATGTGCTATTCCAAAAGGGCGAGGCGGCCCGGTCGTCGGAAGACATCAAACGCGGATTGGGCCTCAACCAGCATGCGCCATTGGTGCTTTTTGCCGGCGAAGTTTCTTACGCCGCGGGCGCAGACCTTCTCCTCGATGCCGCCGGCGGACTGATCGCCGAGCGCGGCGCGGTCAATTTCGTATTCGTGGGAGAAGGCCCGCTCAAGCGCGACCTTGAGAACCGCGCACGGGCACGGGGAAACGGCGAGCTATGCCGTTTTTTCGGCCACGCTTCATCCGACGTATTCAACATGCTGCTGCAGGCGTGCAGCTTTGTGGCGCAGCCGGCGCGTGCTCGGCAGGACGAGTCGGTGGCGCGCCTGGCGCTTGCCGGCGGCAAGCCCGTGCTCACCACCCACCAGGCCGGAATTTCCTGCGTATCGCACGGCCATAACGGACTTGTCGCATACGACAATCCCGGCTCAATAGCATGGGGCCTCAAAGAGATGTTCAACAGGCCGTTGTTCATGTTTCCCGGACGCCGCGGCGCCGCGCCGGGGCAGCAGACGTTCGATTCGGTCGCGGCGCGTTATTTCATGCTGTACTATAAAGTCCTTCACGAAGTCAAGGAACCCGCCCATGGCTAACGGATATCTCGCCCTTGTCCTCCACGCCCATTTACCCTACGTGCGGCACCCCGAATACGAATCATTTCTCGAGGAGCGGTGGTTCCTCGAAGCCATGACCGAGACGTACATCAGTACCATGCGGATGCTCGAGCGGCTGGTCGCCGACGGTGTGCCCTGCAAGATCACCTATTCCGTTTCTCCCACGCTTCTCTCCATGATGGAAGACCCGCTGCTCCAGGAACGCTATCTCCGCCACATCACGAAGCTGTGCGAGCTTGCCGAACGGGAAATCGAGCGCAACGCCTTTGACGAGCGGTTCAAACGCCTCGCCGAAATGTACCGCTGGCTTTTCACCGAGGCGCGCGATTATTTCCTTTCGTGCGACTGCCGCCTGGCCGTGCGCCTCAAGGCGCTGCACGAGCGCGGGACGGTGGAGCTGATCACCACCTCGGCGACGCATGCGCTTCTTCCCGTGGCGGCCTCGCAACCGGCCATGGCCGAAGCACAGGTCGCGACCGGCCTGTCGTATTTCGAGGAGGTGTTCGGGTTCCGTCCGCGCGGCATATGGCTTCCCGAGTGCGCATATGCGCCGGGGCTCGACGACATCCTGCGGCGGGAAGGGGTGCGATATTTTCTTACCGAGTCACATGCCATTTCGTGGGCCAGCAACCGTCCGATGTTCGGGTTGTACGCGCCGCTCTACACCCCCAGCGGCGCTGCGGCGTTCGGACGGGATGAACAGAGCACCGAGCAGGTCTGGTCGTCGAAGAAAGGGTATCCGGGCGATCCATGGTACCGCGAGTTCTACCGCGACATCGGCTATGAACTTGACATGAGCTATATCGGCCCTTACATCGCCTCCGACCGGCGGGTGGACACCGGCATCAAATACCATCGCATCACCGGCCGCGACGCCGCCTGGAAGGAACCGTACGAGCCGTCGGTCGCGCGCCAGCGCGCCGCCGACCACGCGGGCGATTTTCTCGGCAGGCGCATCGATCAGGTACAGCGCCTCAGCAGCTCGATGAACATCGAGCCGGTGATCGTCACCTCGTTCGACGCGGAGCTGTTCGGCCACTGGTGGTTCGAAGGCCCGCAATGGCTCGATTTTTTGATACGAAAGACCGTTTATGACCAGAACACGGTGGCGCTCACCACGCCCGGCGAGTTTCTGGCGCGCCACCCCGTGCACCAGATCGGAGTTCCCTATACGTCAAGTTGGGGGTACGAGGGATATTTCGAGGCCTGGATCAACGGTAAGACCGACTGGATTTACCCCCATCTGTTCGAAAGCGGGCGGCGTCTGCACGACCTTGCGTCGCGGTTTTCGGTACAGCCCCCCGGCGACCTTGCTTCGCGCGCGCTCAAGCAGTGCTGCCGCGAGCTGCTCCTGGCGCAGAGCTCCGACTGGCCGTTCATCATTTCGAACGGCACCGCCGAGCAATACGCGGTGCGACGGGTAAAAGACCATCTGGCGCGGTTCCGCGCGCTCGCCGACGCCATCGACGGCGGCGCGATCAACGAACGCCAGCTGTCGGCGCTTGAATGCATAGACAATATTTTTCCTTCCATCGATTATCGGGTGTTCGCCGGCGGAAAAGCCAAGGCGGCGGTGAACGGAGAGAAACCATGAACGGCGACCCTGAAATCATCGACGGCATTCCCAACATCAGCGCCACGCCGGAGGAGGAGGCGGCGCTGCGCCCCGCGGGCGGCGAACCCTATGCCGCGCTCTCCAATATCAACATGAGCAGGGTGCAGGCGTGTTTCGGGCTTGCCCTCCACATGCACCAACCCACGATACCGGCGGCGCATGCCGACCTGCGGACGGCCGACCTGATATCAAACCTTCAACATATGATGGGACACCAGAACGCTGGCGACAACCACAACGCGCCGGTGTTCCTGTGGTGCTACAGCCGTATGTCGGATTTCATCCGCGAACTCGCGGGACAGGGTCATAACCCGCGCATCATGCTTGACTATTCGGGAAACTTGCTGTGGGGCCTGCGCCAGATGGGGCAGGGGCACGTCCTTGAAAACCTGCGCCTCATCGCTTCCGGCGAGAGCTACCGGCGCTACGTTGAGTGGCTCGGCACCATGTGGTCGCACGCGGTGGTGTCGTCCACGCCCGTGCCCGACATCAAACTGCACATCATGGCTTGGCGCCGCCACTTTGCCTCCATTTTCGGCTTCGAGGCGGCCCGCCGGGTAAAGGGTTTTTCGCCCCCCGAAATGCATCTGCCGATCCATCCCGACGTGTGTTACCAATATGTCAAGGCACTCAAAGAATGCGGATATGAGTGGCTCATGGTCCAGCAGCACACCATAGAGAATCTCGACGGCGGCGGCATCGTGAGGCCGCATTTTCCGCACCGTCTCGTGGCACGGAATTCGGTGGGAGAAGTCGAGGAGATAACCGTCCTTGTCAAGACGCAAGGCTCCGACACCAAGCTGGTGGCGCAGATGCAGCCGTATTATGAAGCCAAGACCCTCAGACCTCAGGACTACGCGGGCGCCGTGGTTCCCCCCTATGTGCTGCAGATCGGCGACGGCGAAAACGGCGGGGTCATGATGAACGAGTTCCCCTCCGCGTATAAAAAAGATTTTGGATCCATCGGCACCGAAGGTGTCGTCGCGATGAACGGCTCCGAATATCTGGAGATGATCCGGCGCATGGGGGCGAGGGACTCCTCGTTTGTCGCGGTGCAGCCGGTGTCCCAGCATCGCATCTGGGACGAAGTCGCCTGCAAACGCGGCCCCGGCGCTTGCGACGAGGCCATTGAAAGAATAACCGACCTCGATCCGTCGTTCAACCTCGATCGCGCTTCGTGGACCAACAACATCAGCTGGGTAAAGAATTACGAATCGGTGCTCGACCCCATGAACCGGCTCAGCAGCATGTTCCATTCGCGGTTCGACAACGATGCCGCCGCGCGGCAAGGATTCTCTTTTCGCAAGGCCCTCCTCTTCCTGCTCCTTTCTCAGACGAGTTGCTTCCGGTATTGGGGCCACGGCATCTGGACCGAATACGGCAAGGAGATCTGCAGGCGGGGAATAGAGTACATTTCGGGGCTTTGACAGATTTATCTTTATGCCTTTCGATAGGAAGTCTCTCCTGGTCCCCGGCTTCCTGCAAGGCCGCGCAGGAACGCGGTTCCGCCCCGCTTTTTGATTGATGATTTCGGACAAAGGATTGCGGAATTAAAGGTAAAAAGCGGATGCGTTTTCAATCAATCGCGATTTATGCCCGAGATCCTTAAGCGTTCCGCACGAAAAAAGGGAGGAACACCATGAAAAGATCTTTTGAAACCCAAGAGTCAGGCACGGAGCACAAACCATCCGGCCGTGAAGATAGGCCAGGCGGTCAGCGGTCCGACGACTTGGTCGTTTCCGGCGATTTCGATGACGGGTTCAGCTCTTCTTCGCTGCAGCGGCCGGCATCGCGGCCCAGATATTTTTTCCGCCCCGACATTCCCGAAGAGTACGGCCAGACGTACATGCGCGCGCTCCCGAGGGACCCTGAATGGATTTACGTGTATTGGGAAATCAACGACGATACGAAGAATTCGCTCATCCAGAAAATGGGGACGCCGGCGTTCGAGTCTTCCGTGCGAGTACTACGTTTGATTGACGTGAGCGGAATCGACTACAACGGCTCGAACGCCAGCCGATACCAGGACACGCCCATCGAGGACTACACCAGGGCCTGGTATTTTCACGTCAAGAAAGAGGGAAAGACCTTCGTCGTCGAGTGCGGATTCCTCACCCAGGACGGCAAATTCTTCGCCGCGGTCCGCTCGAATCCCGTCGAGGTTCCCAAACGCGGCCTGAGCGCCGATGTCGACGCGCAGTGGCATGCGGCAAACACCCCCGAGTTGATCAAGGCGTCCGCCCACGGCATGCGGGGGACCTCAGGCGCGAGCGAAAGCAGATTCGACACCAGGCTGTGATCCTGCGATCAATTTTTTCTTCACCTCACATATTTTATATTTAAAGTATGGACTACGAAATCACCGATTTCGAGCAGGACGTCATTGAAAAAAGCAAAGAGATCCCGGTGCTCGCCGATTTCTGGGCGGAGTGGTGCGCTCCCTGCAAAGTGCTTGGCCCGATTTTGGAGCGGCTGGCGGAGAAAAACGCCGGCAAATGGATATTGGTAAAAGTAAACACCGAGGCCCACCAGGACGTCGCCCTGCGGTATAAAATAGGGAGCATACCGGATGTAAAGCTCTTTATCGGCGGCGAGGTGGTGGACGAGTTCCTGGGTGCGCTGCCTGAGGAGCTTATCGTAAAGTGGCTCAAGGAAGTAATCCCGGGAAAGTACGACGCCCAGATGAAGGAATCGCTCGACCTGCTCAAAAGCGGCCAGGCGGAGCGGGCCGCCGTGCTGCTCGAACAGGTGTTGGAAGCTGAACCGGGAAATAGTGAAGCAAAAGTTCTGCTGGGACGGGCACTCATCTTCTCAGACCCCGACCGTGCGGAATCCCTGTGCCGGGAAGTCCAGCCTGGCGATGAGGTTTACGAAACCGCGGAAATGGTCCTTCAATGTTCTGCGCTCTTGAAAAAGAGAAATGATCCTGATGCGCTGGCTGACGCTCCTGTCAAGGCCTTGTACCTTGATGCCATCGATTCCCTTTCGCGCCAGGATTTCGATTCGGCGCTGGGTAAAATGATCCGGGTGATGGAAAAAGACCGGGCATTCGAAGGCGACGGGGCAAAAAAAGCCTGCATTGCCATTTTTCATTGCTTGGGTGAGGATCATGAGATTACCAAGAAACACCGGCATGCGTTTGGAAGGGTGTTGAATGTGTAAGATAGCAGTGCCCAGATTATATTTTAATAGTCGGTATCATGATTACGATCAACCAACAAAAGATCACTTTAACCACCTTCAAGGAGGCCAATATTAAAACGATCTTTATCATTGCGGGAGCCTGTGCCGCGATCCTGATGCAGGGATTTTCCGGGGGTAGTGCCTCGGGCGAGGCCGCGGCCTCATCAGGGGCCGACGACCTTATAAGCATGGCGAGGTCCGGGGTGGATGAGGAGGTGCTCCAGACATACATCGAATCGTCGCAAAAGACCTATGATTTGAGTGCCGACGACATTATCACGCTCAAGGATCTCGGCGTTTCGTCAAAGGTCATCAGGGCCGCCTTGGTTCACGGCCGCCAGGTCGACACTGCGGAGGCGCGCGAGGAAATAAAGGAGGCGGCCAACGATACCGCCGCTGCGCCGCCCGTTCTTTCAGCCTCAGCCGTTGTCCCGCCCTCCGACAGCCCGACCATGTCGTTTTTTTATGAATCGCTCGCACCGTACGGAAATTGGGTCAACATAGACGGTCAGTGGTGCTGGCAGCCCAATGCGGAGGTTGTCAATCCCGAATGGGCCCCTTATTTCAACCGCGGTCACTGGGTGTATTCCGATTGGGGCTGGTGCTGGGTATCGGATTATTCATGGGGCTGGGCGCCATTCCATTATGGACGGTGGCTTCATCACCGCACCCATGGATGGTGCTGGGTGCCCGGCACTGAGTGGGGGCCCGCATGGGTCTCTTGGAGGATGGGAGACCAATACTGCGGATGGGCGCCACTGCCGCCGAACACCCGCTACGTGGAAAATGAAGGATGGTATTTCGGGGCGTCACGCGCCGGCGTTGACTTTGAGTTCAACCTGACGCCCGACGAATATCACTTTGTGCCCACCGGCCACTTTTGCGATGCGCACCCGTGGGGGCATACGGTGCCTTCGGTCCGGGCCGATGAAGCGTACCGGCGCACCTCTTTTGTCAAGAACGGTTATAGTTACGACAGGGGGCACTTCGTCAATCGCGGACTGCCGGTCGAGGTTGTTTCCAAAGCGGCGAACAGGAAAATAACGGCCGTTCCCATCGTGAGCAGGAACCTGAGCCCGGGCCAGCCCATCCAGCACGCCCAGATGAGGAACAACGGGCTGGTTGTATACAAACCCGCGATATCGCCGGCGGCGCGAGAAAACCCCGAGGCCGTCAACGCACGGCTGCAGAGAACGTCGGCGCGGGCGACCCCGCCGGCGCAGGATTTCGCAAAACGTCAGCAGGACGCGATCGCGCAAACGGTGCAGCGGCAGAGTGCGGCGGCCCAGAATGCGATTAAGGAAAAAGCCGATCTCGAAAAGGCCGCGCAGGCCGAAGCCGATGCTAAGAAGCGCGCGGCGTTGCAGGCCGAGGCCGATGTCCGGACGATGAGGGCACAGCAGGCCCAGGCGCATGTCGCGCAAATCAAGGCTTGGACCCCGCCCAAGGCGCCTCCGGCAATGCCGCAATCAAAAGTGGTGCAGCAGCCGGCGCCCGAAAAGCAAGAGCAGGTCCGGACCCTGGTACAGGCCCAGGTGCAGCAAGAGGCGCGGGAAGAACAGCAGCGGCAAAAGACAATGGAAGAAATGGTCAGGGCGCCCCGCGTTGAGCAGCCTCGCGCCGCGCCCCCGCCGAAGGTCGAACAAAAAAACAACAATGTCCAAAACAACAATGCACCCCGCGGAAGAGAGCCGGAGAAAAGATGAGGTAGGCGCCCCCCGGTGGAGGCCGCGTTGTTCCCCGGCGTTCACGTCCGGGCAAAATGTCAAGTTCGCGGTTGCTGAGAAATCCGGGATTTTACTCGGAAATATCAAAAAAAAGGGATCTTTGCGTTCGAGCAAAGATCCCTTTTTGCGTGGCGGAGAGGCTGGGATTCCTCGCCATGATCCGTAACTTATTGATTTCACCTAAAGTCTTCTGCCGACCGCTTCAAAACTGCACCAAACGCACCAGGAAAAGATAAAAAATTTTGAAAAAGAACGAGTAGAAAAATATCTTGTCGCACACTAGATATGAAAAACAAATTTTCAGTTTTCATTCCAAAATATTTCTCCTAGCCCGCCGTTTTGTTCTTGCCTTGTAAACCCGCATAATATGTTTTTTTTCCATCGGATTCCCGATTTAAGCCTCGCGGCGCGAGATCAAGATCTCATTTAAAGGCGTTTTTAGCGTGAAGCATCTTGCGGCGTTGGCGGTGCTTTCATTGACGCTGCGATACAAATGCGAGTTCGCTTTTTGGGACAACAAAAATCACAAAGTCACCCGCGTATGTCAAATTGGATCGTTATCGATTACCAGCTTGTCCGCGCTTTGCTGGGCCAAACGCCGTTTGACAAATAACGAAAAGATTTAGCCATGTCGAATGTCACCAAAAAAGACCTTGTCCAAACCGTTTCAGACAAAACGGGCCTTACCCAGGTTGATACCGGGATAATTCTTGAAAGCTTTCTTGAGGCGGTTTCTTCGTCGCTGAAACAAGGCAGGAACATCGAAATCCGCGGCTTCGGGAGGTTCAAGATCAAAAAAACGAAGGCCAGGGAGGCAAGGAACCCCATGACAGGTGAAGCGGTGCATATCAATGCGGGGATCAAGCCTGTTTTCAAGGCATCGAGGGAGCTGACTGCACGTCTCCGTACGGCCCACGCCAAAGTGGAGCTTATGTCCCAGTTTGACCATCCGTGACCTCTTTCCATATTATATAAGGTATACTGCCACTACCGCCTGGAAGTCCACATCGTACCCCCTGAGGCATCGAAAGAATAGGCAAATATTTGACTCCCGGTGGAGAAGTCGAATTCAAACTTGTTCGCCGTAAAATCGAAGGCAATCCGATTTGTGAAAGAACTTTGGGGTAAAGGCGAGTTCCACGGTCATTCCGCAAAGGGACGTTGTAATTAGAAATAAAAGGGTGAACCTCCTCATGTTTGAAAAATATTAGACGGCACGAATTGGACCATGGAATATCTTCCGGGTCTTGTTACTGGAGTACTGGAGGGATTATCTTGGTAACTATTCCCATCGCGTTTATGGCGAATATGGCACTTCCGCCCACCGATATGGTTATCATTATTATTTTAGGAAGGCGGCATAACGGATGGTATTTTTCCATAGGTCGTCTTAAAACATTGAGCCATTAGGGCTGAGCGCGTGGGGACATTTTCTCTGTCAAATTGTCTTGAAGTCGAGCAACCGATCATCACATTAACCGACCACTAGTGATGTTGCATTCCGGGATAGAAACCTCTCGACGAGCTCAGGCATCCTCTAACTTGTTTCATCAAGTCGGCATTACGCGCCGATCGAAACGGAAAGGAATCTTTCATGGCTCACCAGTATTATGAAAGTGCGGATTTGGCCGATTTCCCCAACATCGAGGAATTTGCGCGCGACCAGGGAAAGGCCTTTTTCGACTACTATGGCTGCTCCACCACAGCGGGAAAGCTCACAGAGCGCGAAAAGTCTTTAATAGCCCTTGCCGTTGCCCATACTGAGCACTGCCCATATTGTATCGACACCTACACCACAAAGTGCCTTTCTCTCGGTCTTACCAGCGACGAGATGATGGAGGCGGTGCACGTGGGCGCATCGATGGTCGCGGGCGCCGTATTGGCACATGCCACCCAGATGAGAAAAATCATTCGGAAAAATGAGATGTAGCGCGGTCTGCGATGGAACCACAAACTACCCCTTTTGAAAAGAAATTGCGGGCAACATCGCTGTTCCCGCTTTTGAGCCAGGACATTATTACCTTGCAGATCAATGTGGGGAGGCGTTGCAATCTCCAGTGTAAACATTGCCACGTTGAGGCAGGGCCGGGCCGGACCGAGGTGATGTCGCGCGCAACGCTCGAAAAATGTCTCGCCATCGCGGCAGGGCCGTCCATAGCCACCATCGATATTACCGGCGGGGCGCCGGAAATGAACCCGCACGTTGAGTGGTTCATTGATGCCGCGGCCAAACTCGGGAAGCGGCTGATTGTGCGCTCCAACCTGATTATCCTTCTCGAAAAGGAATACGAATGTTTTCTGGATGTTTACGTACGCAACAAGGTGGAACTGGCTGCGTCACTGCCGCATTGGAAGGCGGAGAAATGCGACCGCCAGCGCGGAACGGGCGCGTTCGACAAAGTTGTTGGAGTCATTCGGATGCTCAACGGCCGTGGATACGGTCGTGAGGGCAGTGGTCTGGTTTTGGACCTGGTGCACAATCCGATTGGATCGTTTCTGCCCGGGCCGCAGTCCGCACTCGAACAGGAATACAAAGCCGAGCTGGGGACCGTTCATGGCATCAGCTTTAATAAACTCTTTTGCCTTACCAACAGCCCGGTGGGCAGGTTCAAGGAGTATCTTTCCGCCAAGGGCTGCTATGAGGAATACATGGCGACGCTCGATCGGGCATTTAATCTGGGCGCCGCGGAGAATGTGATGTGCCGCACCACGCTGTCTATCGGGTGGGACGGTGCAATTTACGATTGCGACTTCAACCAGATGCTCGGCCTCAAGGTAGACCATGCTGCGCCGAACCATATCGAGAAATTCGACCTGCGCGCCTTGCGGCAACGGCGAATCACTCTGGATGATCATTGCTATGCGTGCACTGCGGGGCAAGGTTCCTCATGCCAGGGCGCTGTGGGGAAGCCAGCTGTTGTGCGCTCCTGACTTATCCCTATGACTCCCGCATTCTTCATCGCATTTTACGGGCTTGTATTTGCTGGTATGATTGGCTTGTGGCGTTTATGGCCCAAGCGCGGACCGTTGTGGGCCGTCTTTCTCCTTGCCGTTGCTTTTCGTGCCGCGCTCCTGCCGTTTCCGGCCAATAGCGATGTGAACCGGTACATATGGGAAGGGAAAGTCCAGAACGCCGGATACAACCCCTATGCGCTTGCGCCGGACTCGCCCCGTCTAGCGGCGCTTCGCGATTTTACGTGGAAAGGAGTCAACCATAAGTCTGTGCCCGCCGGGTATGGTCCCGTTGCCGAACTCCTGTTCCGGTTGTGCGCTGCAAGAACAACGTCGCCGTTCTTTTTCAAGATCATCTTTACCTTGTTTGATCTCGGCGTCATGCTTTTTCTGGCCCTGCTCATGCGCACTTGGTCAATGGAGCCAGGGCATCTTCTCCTCTATGCGCTTAATCCGCTCGTGTTGTATGCAATAGCGGGAGAGGGGCATCTTGAAAGCGTCATGCTCTTCTGGATCGCAGGCTCTTTTTACTTTTTTCGTAAACAAAACCATATCCTCACGTTTCTTTTCTTCGGCCTGGCGTGTGCCACAAAGCTCACGCCGGTTTTTCTGTTTCCGTTTTTGCTCAGGCGAAACAACGTCGCTTGGTCGATTCTTGCGCTCGCGCCTATTGGCCTTTACGGATTGTATCTGGCGCCCGGTCTATCATTTCTTTCAGTACCGCTGCAATTTGCCACCATGTTTCATTTTAACGGTTTTGCGGCAACGATTCTCTCGTGGTTCATGCCCTTTTCACTGGTCCCTGTGTTTTGCCTCGCGCTGTTGATCGTTGTGATGCTGTATCTGTTCTTCTTTACGCCGGATCGTTTACGCGCTGCATTTTACGCGGCCGGCGCATTTTTTCTGGTCTCAACCACCGCGCATCCATGGTACCTGTTGCTCGCCACGATACTATTGCCGTTCTACCAGTCGCGGCCTTGGATTCTGTTGCACCTTACCGTCGGGTTTGCGGCACTTGTCAACATTGGCTACGTGGAAACGGGTGTGTGGAAAGAATCGTCCCTGTTATGGGCCGCCGAATATATTCCGTTTGCCCTGCTTTCGCTGTGGGGCTTTTTCCGTGGCGCATCGTTTGCGCCGGCACAATACCCGCCGCCCTCGTTTCTCTCAATAGTCATTCCAACCCTCAACGAGCGGGAAAACATCGTTGCGTGCATCAACGCCATTGTGCCGTGCGAGGCGCTTTGCCACGAGGTCATCGTGGCGGACGGCGGGTCGGCCGACGGGACCCGCGATGTCCTCAGGAACCTTCCGGCCGTGCGGGTCGTGACATCGGCGCAGGGTCGCGGCATTCAAATCCGGCAGGGCATTGCTGCGGCACGAGGAGACGTCATTCTTGTATTGCACGCAGACAGCAGGCCGGACAAAACCCTGATTTCCCGGCTCGCCACCGTTCTTGGAAAAAACCCGCATGTTTCCGGCGGTGCGTTTCGCGCCCGGTACCAAAGTGCCCGGAGTCGGTATACGCTCACATCGCTGCTCAATAACGGCCGGACAATGCTTACCGGCATTTCTTTTGGCGACCAGGCACAGTTCTTCCGTACGGCGGCGATTGGAGACCGGTTCCCGGCGTATAAAATCATGGAGGATGTAGAGCTTTCCTTTCTCATGAAGGAACGCGGTTCGGTGGCGTTCCTTCCCTGCAGCATAGGCAATTCGGTGCGAAAGTGGGAGCGCGACGGCTATGTGCGAAATTTCGTTATAGTTTTATGGCTCAATTTGAAATATGTACTGCAACGAAGGTTCGGGCTCGTTTCTTCAGATTGCGAAGACTATTATGTTCGCTATTATCAAGGAAAGCAAGGTTTGCAATGGCAGGCTCAATTGCCTTACGCCGCACAGTGATAGTATTTGCAAAAGTGCCCCAAAAGGGCGCTGTCAAAACGCGGATCGCCGCGACGCACGGCGACGATTGCGCGCTGGCAATTTACATTGCCATGCTGCAATGCACCGCCCAAACGCTCGTGCGATTTCACCATCACGTGGCATACACGGGCGCGCAGGCCCCCCGCGAACTTGCCAGGTATTTTCCCAGGGCAACGTCGTTTTTCCGGCAGCAGGGGAGAACATTGGGAGAGCGCCAGAAGAACGCGTTTCTGCACTGCGCCGGGCTTGGATACGACAGGTTCTGTCTCATCGGATGCGATTGCCCCGGCCGCACCGGCGGGGACATCGCGGCTGCGTTCGCCGCACTTGACAATGGATACGACGCTGTAATCGGGCCGGCCGCCGACGGCGGTTACCATCTAATCGCCGGATCGGCCGAATGCACCGGTCTTTTCGACGTGCAGGGCTGGAGTACACCCCGTCTCCTTTCCAAAACGCTTGAAGCGGCAAAGCAGCTTGGGATTTGTTGTAGGTTGCTGGAACCCAGAAGCGATATCGATACCTACGCCGATTTCCTCACATGGAGAGGCCCGGCGCGATGAAATTCCCATTTCTCTACTTTGGCTGGCTCCAGAAGGACAACCCCAGCGGCACGGTGGAGCGGCTGCCGGAGCTTACCGACCGGTTTGAAACGTCGGTGCCGGGCCTGTATTGCATTGGCGACCTTACCGGAGTCCCTCTTATCAAGCTTGCCGCGGAATCAGGTAGCCGCCTCATGAAGCAATTGTCTGCCGACGAGACGTTCGCGGCGGAGCGGAACCGGAAAGCCGGCGATGTCTACGACCTGATCATCATCGGCGCCGGACCTTCGGGGGTTTCGGCAAGTATCCGAGCTCTGGAGCTCGGTTACAAACACTTGATTGTCGAGTCGTCGCGAGCGTTCAACACCATCGGCAACTTTCCGGCGGGCAAACCCATCTACGTTACGCCGGCAGGCCCCGTGCAATCGCCGCTTACGTTTACGGACGGTTCCAAAGAAACGCTCATTGCGCAGTTGCGCGCGGGCATGGCCGTTAAGAACATCCCGCTTCACGAAGGCGAAATGGTCAAAAACATCACCGGGAGCTCGGGCCGCTTCTCCGTGGAAACGGCGGCAGCGACGTACAAGGCGCTCAGGGTGGTGATTGCAATCGGCAAGACCGGTGCCACCCGGTCGCTCGGCGTTCCCGGGGAACGTCTTCCAAAAGTGTTTTCACGCCTCATTGACCCGGGTCTGCATCATGGGCAGGATATTCTTGTTGTCGGCGGCGGCGACAGTGCGGTCGAGGCTGCGGTCGCGCTTGCAAAGAGCGGCAACCGCGTCACCCTTTCGTATCGCAAGGCATCCCTAGGTAGGCCCAAAGAGCGAACCCTGAGGAGCTTTAACGATCTGGCGCAGGCGGGCGTCGTAACGCCCCTGTTTGAATCCAAGGTCAAGGAAATACGCGAAACCGACGTGTTGCTTTCAACAAGGCGCGGCGATACCGCTATTCCCAACGCGGTTGTTTTTGTCTTGATAGGCTCCGCTCCACCCGTCGGGTTTTTCAAAAAAGCCGGAGTACGGCTGCAAGGCGAATTCGGATTCCCGGACAAAGTCGCGCTGGCCGCGTTTTTGTTTTTTGCAATGATGCTTTACTTTGGAAAAAAAGCTCCGGTAGCTGCCATATCGGGCCTTGGTGATTTCGTGCGATTGCCGCTGATGCTGGGCGGCTTTGCATGGCCGCAGCAAGTAGACGGCCTGGCAGCCTGGTTCGGATTTGTCTGCTTTGCAATCATCGGGCTCCTGCTCGCGGCATACTCCGCGAAGAAGATTAAGCAGAATGCTTTGAGCGTTTGGAATGGTTTCAAGTTCGGTTACTACCTCGCGATTTCGGTTTTTGTCTGTTACCTTTACATAGCGTATAAACTTCTGGCGCAGCGGCCGCTGCTTTTCGACATGGGTGACTGGTATACCGCGCTGTACTCCCTCACCATTGTGATCTTCGGGCTCCGACGTATGTATGTGAGGAGCACCGGGTACATCACCAGACAAACGCTTACGTTAATGGCGTTCCAGGTACTGCCGCTGTTCGTTGTGCCGCTCTTCGTGCTTCCGTACATGGGATCGCATCATCTGCTGCCGGCCTGGATCATGGAAGCGGTTTTTCCGAACCAGTCCTACTGGCGCGCATTCGGATTTATTTTGGCATGGCCGCTCTTCATCTACAACGCGGCAACTGGTACGCCCACCATGTTTTGGCTAGTCTTAGGAATCCTTCAGACCTTTGTTGTTGTTCCGTTCATAGTTTACAAATGGGGCAAAGGCGCGTACTGTGGTTGGGTGTGTCCATGTGGGGCAATGGCGGAATCCCTTGGGGACGAACACCGGACACATGCGCTGCACGGCCCAACCGCCAAGAAAGCAGAGAATTTGGGACAAGCCGTTTTGTGGCTTGCCGTACTGGTCACCATCGCGAGCCTTGCCGCAGGGACCGGCAGTCGCGGTTCAAACAGCGTGCTCGAAGCGTACAGCCTCATCGTTGACATCGTGCTCGCTGGCGTGATCGGCCTTGGCGCATATTTCCATTTCTCGGGCCGCGTCTGGTGCAGGTTTTTTTGTCCGCTTGCCGCCCTCATGCATATCTACGGTCGATTTTCACCATACCGCATCATGGCAAACAAGAAGCGCTGCATTTCGTGCAACATCTGCACCAAGGTTTGTCACATGGGAATCGACGTGATGAACTTTGCAAACAAAGGCGTTCCCATGAACGACGTGCAATGCGTCCGCTGCAGCGCGTGTATCGTGAATTGCCCTTTGCAGGTGCTCACGTTTGGCTCCGTGGGATCAGCAGATCTTGAAAACGACAGGTACAGAAAGGCCCGCGTCCCGCTGTCGCGGGGCTGGCAGAGCGGACTTTTGAAGAAGGACATCGATATGCTGCTTGCAGAAGAAGAAACCCAATCGGCATCCGCGAACTCCAACCCACCTTAACCCCATCCGCAGAATACAAAAGCCGGACAC
Organism: Chitinivibrionales bacterium; assembly: GCA_035516255.1. NCBI lineage: Bacteria > Pseudomonadati > Fibrobacterota > Chitinivibrionia > Chitinivibrionales > Chitinivibrionales bacterium. The sequence goes on from DATJAL010000051.1 coordinate 117,891, forward strand.
AGTGCTCACTTTGACAAATCGAATTTTGCCCGGATCGTCTCCATGCGCTTGCGGTTGACTCCCATGTCGCCGTAGCCGAGCCGCGAGGCCGATCTGAATTGAATCGTTTTTGTGCTGTCGTCGAGCACGAATTCCACGTCGTCGACAAACCGCCACAGAAACGAAGTGAATTCAACATCAAGATAGTTGCCGGTGTCTGAAATGATCCTGGTGCGGGGGAGAGAGTCGATCACCCGGATGAGCTTTTGCTTCGCTTCGACGTTGGTCCCGGTGTAGGTCAATGGCTTGATGGCGTGGGTCTTGTCGGACGCAAACGTCGATACGCAGTTGGGTGATTGGGGACATGGCGCGAGCTTGCCGCTCTGCATGCCGAGATTCGAGGGGCGCGTTCCGGAGCACACGCACAAAACCAGGAAAATGCCACAGCCCAGGGCCTCTGTAAACATCCGGTTCATTTCCTACTCCTTTGAAAAAGTGAACTTCACGGGCACTTGTCCACTTTGTTTAGCGACCAGTTGTATTCGTTAAAGTGAATATCCGGCCCCACTGGACGAGCCAGGGTGGCCGCGATAAACGATGAAAATGACCCGAAAGCCTTCTTGAAATCGTCGCCATACCATTCGAAGATTTTCGAAACGTTCATTGAATGATCAGAGAAGGTGTTCCGGGTTGTGTCCATGAGAAAGGCCGAGGCAGCGCGCTTGAATTGCGCGTTCAGGCTGTCTCCGGTGTACGGCGTGTTCTGCAAAACCGGGCAGCTTTTCGACGCGCATACGAGCGCGAAATGAATGCGCGGGTCTTTGAACTGCTTTCGGAGAATATCGGTTTCGATGTTGTCAAGCGACACCGTATCGCCAAGCAGAGGTATGAATTTGACGCCCCACGGATTGGGAATGTCCCTGATACCCGTTTTTAGCGGAAGGTGGCGCACGACGAGGTCGATGGTGTACAAGTTGTAAAGGTTGATGTAGTAGGCGATTTGATCGCTGCGGGAAAGCGCGGCGATGCCGGTACGGCTCACTGAAGTCAATTCGGTCCTGGCCTTATCCATGACACGGGGATTTATCGCAAGCATATCGTAGGCGACGCCTCCTCGGCACACATATTCGGAAAGCAAGGCGCTGTAGTTACGGTAAGAAGGATCGGACCCGAGCGCCGGGGCGGAAATGGAAACGATTGACAGAAAACATAGCGTGAAAAGAGTTTTGCGGTTCATTACCTGCCACTTTGAATGTGGATTTGCGAATGTGCTTGTGGCTGCCGATGACGCCGGTCGTTTACTGCGGCAAGAGCCAATCGTTGGAACCTTTCAACTGTACCGCAACATCGGTGAACCAGACGCGGAACGTGCTGTCTGCGCCGGGCCGGTTGAGCGACACGAGCAACGGTCCCACGCGGCGATTTTCCTCCCACAGGTTGGTGCGCGTGGGAGCCGCCGCATTTCCCCTTCGGTAAGCCCATTGCTTTACGCGATTCCTGTTGTCGACAAAAAGATCGAATGCGTCACCCGGCGTGTAGCCGCCGGCGGGCGGAAAGGCTATAGTGACCCGGGTCGCGGTTCCGGTGCCGATGGGTACGGGCTGGTTTGGGGCGACGGTAACTATCGCTGAGGTATCCCACGCAAGATGGAAGGGAAAGAGCAGCCAGTATTGGTCGTTGATAAACTGCGCGTCGACCTTGCGAAAACTCGTGTCCGGTGATCCGCCACGGGCGTAGGAAACCGGCGCCGCGCCCGGTTCCTGCATGGTTACTCGGCCACCGCTCACGTCCCACAGCCACGACCGGGAAATCGTTTTTCCGTTGAACTTCACATTGAAAGTATACTTTATCTTGCCGACAAGACAAAACGAATCGAGACCGTATGCCTTGGCTAACTGCAAAGGAAGGCTGTTCTTTTCCGTTTGGGGCCTTGCGCAGGAGATGCCAAGAACCAAGAGTAGGAGAATCGATCTTGTCAAAGTGGGTGACACAACCATGGAAGCCTCCCTTGTTTGCAGACGAGAAAAATACCAGGTCCCGCCGACAGTACCTTGGCGCGAACAGTGTGCCAGACAAGACACAAGCACAAGAGAGCTGCAACGGGACGAAACATTCTTGTTTTTGTAAGGAGATTCTCAATAATTGCTGTTCCAGCGAATGCAAGCGGCATTTCCATCGGGCATTCCTTTGAGTCAGAGAATCATCGGGCGGGGGCCAGCTTCACCAGAGCGATAATGTAGCCGTCCGGATCGCGCACGAACGCCTCTGTTCCCCAATCGTAGTTGCGTGGCTCCTGGACAATTGAATACCCGGCCTTTCTGAACCGCTCCACCATGGCCGCCACATTTTCCACCTCAAAATGCGGATACATGCCAATTCCCCTGCTCTTTTGGGAAGCGCGTGCATCTTCCCAGCCCCAGTGGTTCTGCCATAAGTAGATCCCAGCGTTGGCTGATTCCAGCGTGGCAAAGCCGTTTGCTTGCGAGGTGAGCGAGAGTCCGAGGCAGTCACGGTAGAACTTCAGAGATCTTGCGATATCGGCGACCTCGATCAGTATGTGATGGAGAACTGGCCTCGCTGCCACCCGGCCCAGAATAGAGTCCGCTTGAGTCGACCATATTTGGCTGGGCAAGGCAACGAAAATCAGCAATGCAGCAGCAAATCCAATTGTCACAAACTCATTCTTGCGCCGCGCCATGTGACCCCCCCGTGCCTTGACGTGTTTGGAAACTCCGAATTTAGCTTCTAAGCTATGCCTGCAATCTTCGCGCTCCTTGAGTTCGGGTTTTGTTGGAAGGATATTCAAGAAGAGCGTATTTGAATAATAGCGTGTGTCAACCACTATAAATACCTGATATCGAAATTGGCAATATCAAGGTTCGAGACTCTGTCCAGACCTTTACTCTCGGCTGAGTTACGGCCTTGCCTTTTTTGCGGCATTCATTAAATCGTCGGGGTTGACACGGACCTTAATGTCTGGATTGAAATAGACGAAATGAATGATGCCCTTTTGATCCACTACATAGGCGGCTGGCACAGGTAGGAGGTGGAGACTGTTGCCGGTGCTCGAATCCAGCGATATGCCTCGGTCTTGCATCTTCGTTAGGGTTTCATGATTCACTTGGTAAGCCAGCCCGAATCTCCGGGTAATTTCCATCGAGCGATCAGAGAGCAGAGTATAGTTGATATGATGCTTGCCCAAGCTTTCCTTAAGGTTCTGCGGTTTGTCTGGACTTATGGCCAATATCTGATAACCCATTTCTGTTAATTTAGGTTCAATCTTTACCATTTGGCCCATTTGCAGATTACAGTAAGGGCACCAGCCTCCACGGTAGAATATTACGACACTGGGTTTTTGGGCGATAAGCTTCTTAAAGTCTACATCCTTGCCTTTGATCGTTGAGAGAATTCCATCCGGCACCGAATCCCCAACGGCTAGGGGGTGAACTTCCTGGGCAGTAAGCGGTACAGGATTTTCTTGGGAAGCAGCCACGTCAATTCCTCCAGGTACAACCGCTAAAAACAAAATCACAATTGAACAGGTTAAGAACATTTTGCGCATTTGTCAATCCATGGATCTTGGGATGTATTCTGTTTAAGGCTACTTCTTAAAAATAGCGGTGAATTCTCCATAGCCCTCCTTCTCCAAATCTTTCGCAGGCACGAATCGCAAGGCTGCGGAATCGATGCAATAACGCAAATGTGCGGGTGGAGGTCCATCATTGAACAGGTCTCCAAGATGCGAATTGCCGATGCGGCTATGAACCTCGGACCCGGTCGTCGCCACCGCGGCATGATTGGTTTCCACGACGTTTTCCTTGACCAATGGTTTGGTGAAACTCGGCCAACCGGTGCCGGACTCAAACTTGTCTTTTGAGCTGAAGAGCGGTTCGCCGGTAACGATGTCCACATAGATGCCTTCTTGATGATTGTTCCAGTAGGGATTTTCGAACGGTGCTTCGGTTCCCTTTTCCTGAGTTACCTCATATTCAATCGGCGTCAGCATTTTTTTGAGAACCAAATCAGGAGGTTTTGAAAAAACAAACAGAGTAACGGTATCCGCTTTCCAGCCTTTATCTTTCCATGTTTTCTCCAGGAATTGGTCCCGGCCGGAGCCGTTTCGGTATCGGTGGTAATCGTCCGGATTTTTCAAATAGTAGTCCTGGTGATAGCCCTCTGCTTCGTAAAAAGTGGAAGCGGGGATGATCTTGGTAGCAATCGCTTTTTTTCCAAATACCCCCGCATGTTCCAGGCTCATCTTTGTGGCCTCGGCTAGCGTTCTCTGTTGAAGGGTGTGGTAAAAAATTACCGATTGATATTGGGGGCCACGGTCAACAAACTGGCCGCCTCCATCTGTTGGATCATTGGATCTCCAGAAGGCGTTCAGAAGCTGCAGGTAACTGATTTTTCGAGTATCATAGATTATCTGGATCGACTCCATGTGTCCCGTTCCACCGGCGCCCACCTCTTCATATTTAGGATTGGCCTTTGTTCCGCCGGTATAACCTGCCAACACTTTGATAACCCCGCTAAGCTTTTCAAAGGGCGGCTCCATGCACCAGAAACAGCCGCCGGCGAATGTTGCTGTGGCTGTATCCTTTGAAAAAACCGGAACAGTAGCTTTGGTGCCCTCTTCTAACGATGAGTTGCCGGAACAGGAGAGAGCCATGGCGCAGAGAACTGCTGCAGGTGCGAATCTCATTAATAAGACCTCTTTATGCGTACCGCAATGCAATATAATACGGTGCTTGGTTTGGCCCGTAAACACGGTATTCATTACCGCCTGCTTATTGGTAATTATTCCGCAATTCACATGCCAAGCCCAAGGTTTTGTATTCCTAAAATCAAATTGGCCAATGTGGTTCGAGAGCCGAGTTGGCCGTCTCTCCCTCGTTTGTAAAATAGTCGACGATTTCCAAGCCGTTTCACTCATCCAAAAATCACGATGCCTTCGCCTCTCCTGAACATTTGCGAAGCATTTTATTGTCCATGGAATAGTACTGGGAGGTACCAAGGGGATCTGGGCGCGAGTCGCCGAAGGGCCCCGTTCCTTTTCAAAGAAGTGTCTAATGCACAAGTGCCCCGCGCGGATGCCCAGACCATCTCCTTGATCGTGTTCCCTCTTATCGTTCGCAATGGCCTAGACGAAATATTTGACGCCCGGGTGCCCCGCGTGACCCGACCCGATCCTCTAAACCCGTGTGCCCTGGATCTGCGATCCTGGTTCTTCCCTGATGCATTCAAAATGGCGCAAAGTCGCGACTCCCTTCATGAAAGATGCTCAAACGCACCCATAAATCTCACAGCAAGAATTCCCTGAACCGTTTATAACAAGCTATGCTATAGAGAATTATAGATATTCGGCAATTGTGGCATGCAACTTGAGTTGTGTAATAGATGAAGCCAACGTCCAAACGGGAGATTTAAGATGGTCAGGTCATTCATCCTTGTTCTAGGATTTCTTGCCGGAACCTATGCCGCGGATGGTGCAGCCTTCCCGGTGGAAGCGGCAAGCATTTCCAAAGGTGAAACAAAGACGAGCGGCGGGATAATGTCCCGGCAATTTGTCAGTAGCGCCACCGTTGACGCCTCCATGCGTCCTGATAGCGTCACCGGGACCGAGACACAAAGGAATAAGATCTTCGGGGAAAAAATAGACGGCATCAAAGTTGGGTACTTTATACCGATGGCTTGGGACCGCAGGGCGCCGTTAAGTCCGTTGCTGATGCTTGGGTATGATATGAAGCTTGAGGCCAAGAGATTCTTCATCAATTTCGCAGTGGAAGCGGTCATACCTACTAGTAGTTACGATCTTGGCGTTACGAGTGACGCGGGTAAACTCAACGACGACAGTTCATATTATGGGGGACTAGGTTTTGACATAGGGGGTTCATGGTTCTTGAGCGACAAGAGCATTTCTCCATATATTGGCGGCGGAATCAACCCCAGATGGCTGTGGGGCTTGGGGGCCGGGTCCGTATTTTCCGGTACATGTTTGTACGCAGATGCCGGCATCATGCTTTTCCGGTTTTCCAGGACCAGGATCTATGCGGAGTTGAAGGTCAACCAGAATATCGTATCCATCAACTTTCCTAACGACGCGCATCAGGAAGAGCTTGCCCATAATTTGACGTATAACGTCCCAATGGCCTGGAGAGAAGTGTATCCCACCGAATTCGGAATTGCAATGGGCATTGGGTGGTGAGGTATCACGGGTAACACAAAAAAGGAGACTCTCCTAATGTACCCTCACAAGACACTGCTGCTGACTATGATGATAAACATATCAGTAATCCTTTCTTGCTCATTCTCATGGAACCCGACAGGTCCCTTAACGCCTCTGCAAAGACTATCACAATTTTATCTCTTCGATGAGGTTCCCGGTTGGACGCCGGCCTGGAATAGCCATTTCAATATGCTGCCGGTCGATAGCCTATCTCATACGATCGGCAGCAAAGCCACTCTTTACAAGAAGGATGGACTCCAGTACTATTTTGTTGAAACAATGGATGGTGGTACCATTATTAATCCTGCTTCTAGTAGCCACAATTTTAGCGCCTATGTCGAGGATTTCGGCAACGCTACAAATTCAAAAACAATCTTTGATACGATCACTAATACGTATTCAGTTTCCGACACCCTTTACCTCACAGGTTTTTCACCTTCAACAGCGCGGGCATTCCGCATCCAGGATGGAGCCGATGTCTTCGCAACATTCGATAGGTATTACTTCAAGTTCGAGCTCACCGGGTATACGGACTCCTCAGCCGTGTCGGATGCGATGGGATTCTTGACCGAGTATCAGGAATTAGAGAAGCAATTAGCAAATAATGTACTGGCTACTAATTAGATTGTAGGACTCGCATTCAGGAAGATAGCGCGGGTGCCCAGGCCATCGCGTCAAAGTAACCGAGAAAATATATCCACGATCATCCCTGATCGTGTTCCGATTGCAGAGGTTGATGCAGGTATCGAAAATCTCCTCTTGGGGGACTCATGAAAAAGGTGATTGTGTTTGCCTTGGCAAGTATGCTCCTAACGGCCACGAGCGCTCTTTCTGCCGATGTAGCCATTTTTCCTACCACGGTGAAAAACCTTTCCTCCTGGAGCGGCCATGTCGTCGACAGGGCATTGGCAAAACAATATGCCATGCTCTCACACAGGAAGGTGTCGGGAGCGTTAAAGATAAGATCTGCTCTCAAAGCCAGCAACGGAGATTTTCTTTCCGCAGCCAGGAAACTTGGCGTGAAGGAATACATCATTACAAGTGCGGTTGGAACGCAAGATACTGTCGTAATTGAAAGCGCCAGGTTCGACCAAACCGGGACCGAGATCAGACGAGCACAAATGAGAGTTGCCTCCAGGAAACAGATCAGGGATGCCGGAAGCTGTATCATGAGGGCACTGGTTGATCCTGTAACCACTGAGAAATCCGTCCGTCTCGATGATGCCAATTTCCTTCAAAATACGGCAATCAGCAAGGAAACAAAGCATATGGTGGATTCTATCATGGTCGTCAAACGAATGACCAAAAGTGAAAGCCGGGAGGGGCGAGGGAGTCAAGAGAAATCGACTTTGGCCGGCGGTTCCGGCACAATCGTTGTTTTTCCGGTAAATATCCTCAATATCACAAAGAGGGAGGGAAATAAAATCGGCCAATTCTTGACCAGACAATATGTTCGCAACACAGGGATGAAGGTTCCATCACTCAAACAGTTAAGAGTAAGTTTGAAGGCTGCCGGCGGCAGCTATGCAACGGCCGCCGCAAAACTCGATGCAAGCGAATACATCGTGACCAGCGCAACCGCATTCGATGATACGATTCTGATAGAGAGTGTCCGATACGAAACGCCGGAAAATGAGATCAGGAGAGTAAGGATGAAAGTCGCTTCACGTAACCAGATCGAGGAAGTCTGTGGCTGCATATCGAGGGCGCTCACGGACGCAACCAGCACGGAAAAATTCATGGACCTGGATGACATAAGCTTTCTTCAGGACACAACGATGAGCAGGGGAATGAAGTTCCTGGCCGATTCCATGAGAATTGCCAATCAAATTGCAAGGGAGAAGAGTGAGCGGAGAAAGAATGCCGTGACCATTTCTCTTGCGTGCGGTTTTGGAACCATTGTAGCCGTACCAGTTTGTTTGTTTGTACTTGTTATAGTCACTTTTTTTACTTCCAGGCCCGCCTTTGGTGGTTAAATCTTTTCGATCTTTAATGCCCAAAGACTCCCATTGTTTTGTAACTTCAAAGTACCAAGTTTCTGAAGGCAGATGTCGATGCTTGGAACAGATTCCCTAAAAGAATGGAGTCTATATGCTTTTTGGGGAGAATTTGGCATTTTTGGGAATGCTTATCTCTATTACTGCTCAAAATACCTCCATATTTACTGGCCGAATCTTTGCTTTTACTTTGATCTTGGCTTCCTAAAGGAGTTGTTCGTGAATATTAAAAGGTATTTTGCGGCAAGCTTCGTGGTTTTCGTTGCTTTTGCGCTTGTTGATTTTCTTTTCGATTTCCTTATCCTCGGGCCAATAAACCATTCTTTAAAAAATATCTGGCGCCCGGACATGATCCATTGGCTGGAGCCGGTGACTTATTTGGCTGCCGCATTGCTTTTTGTGTTCTTGTTAACGCAGGCTCATGTAACGAAGAACGTATCAGGCGGTATTTTCTACGGATTGCTCGTGGGCATTCTGGTAAGCGGGGTACATTCATTTGGACAATATGCAAGCTACCCGATACCATTTATCCTCTCGGTCTTGTGGTTTGCTGAGGGACTTATCCAGTATACAGTTGCGGGGATCATCGCCTCGCTTGTCTACAGGCCGAAGACTTCGCCAAATTCTTAGAACAAGACTGGACAATAATGGGGGCAAATAATTTTAAAGTTCGGTCCCCTGTTCGATATTTCAGCTTTACGCTTCTGGGCTGTCTTTTCTCCTCTGTCTCAGTCATGGCAGGCCCCCCTTTCCATACTGATGATCCGGAGCCGGTGGACTACCATCATTGGGAGGTTTATGGTGCTTCGCAAATATCAAGTAATGAAGATGGCGTTTCCGGAACGGCTCCTCACGTAGAAGTAAACTTTGGAATCTTCCGGCAGACGCAGATTCATCTGATTGTCCCCCTCGCCTTTAATCATCCTCGGACGGGTGTTTCCACGTACGGGCCGGGAGATATTGAGCTTGGACTCAAATTTCGGTTTATCAACGAGACGCCGGTTGTGCCACAAATAGGCGTGTTTCCCTTGATTGAAATCCCCACAGGAAACGCCGCAAAAGGACTGGGCGCAGGCAATACTCAAGTTTTTCTCCCACTCTGGTTGCAAAAGAGCTGGGGATCGTGGACAACCTATGGGGGTGGCGGTTACCTGATAAATATCACGCCGGACCCGGCCAACTCATGGTTCGTGGGCTGGGAAGCGCAGCATGATTTTTCGGAACATCTCACGGTTGGAGCCGAGGCCTTTGGCACTGTGTTTCCATCCAAGAGTGCGGAAAACGAATTGGGCTTCAATATTGGTGCAATCGTAAATTTTACCGATAACCATCATCTACTTCTTTCGGCAGGAAGAGATATCGTGGGCCACAATGATATTTTTCTTTATGCCGCTTATCAATACACAATCGGCCCGCCTTTGAAATGATCTCATTACTTTGAAACAAAACGGACAAAGACCTCTATGCCTATCCTTCCACAACCAGCGCGTTCGCTTGACCTGAATGTCAAGAAATACGTGGAAGTATTGGCTGTCTCCTTGAAACTTGGACTAACTTCTTTCGGCGGTCCCATCGCGCACATTGGTTACTTTCATGAAGAGTACGTGCGTAGAAAGAAATGGCTTGACGAAGGCGCTTTTGCAGACCTCGTTGCTTTATGCCAATTCCTTCCCGGACCAGCCAGTAGCCAGCTCGGTGTCAGCATCGGTGTGCTTCGCGCCGGTTCACCGGGCGGCCTAATCGCATGGCTTGGTTTTACGCTACCGTCGGCTGTTGCGCTGTTCTTCTTTGCCTATTTCCTTCGAGGGGCGGATATCGGGTCGCTGGGCTGGATTCATGGGTTGAAGATAGTGGCTGTCGCTATTGTCGCTCAGGCAATTATCAGCATGGGGCAAAGACTTGCCCCAGACCGTAAACGGGTTTCAATTGCCATCGCAGCCATGACAATAGTATTGCTGTGGAGAGCAGCCATCGGTCAGGTTGCTGTAATAGCGGCATCAGGTATCGTAGGTCTTTTTATTTGCAAAAACAGCACAGACTCCCGTTTGATTCACGCGGAATTGCGGGTAAGCAGGAAATTCGGAGCGGCATGCCTTATTCTGTTCTTCGCACTCCTAACCCTGTTGCCCATTTTCCGGCACCTCACGTCAAACCATTGGGTAGCTATAGCAGATAGCTTCTATAGATCAGGGTCGCTCGTATTTGGCGGAGGGCATGTGGTTCTTCCATTGCTTGCAAAAGAGGTGGTGCCCACCGGCTGGATAAGCAACGAACATTTTCTAACCGGATATGCGGCTGCACAGGCAGTGCCAGGCCCTTTGTTCACCTTTGCTTCGTACCTTGGGGCGATGATGAACGGTACACGTGGTGCAATATTGGCAACTTTATCGATTTTTTTACCGGGCATCCTGCTTATCATGGGCGCTCTTCCATTCTGGAACTGGCTACGTAGAAGCTTAGCGCTACAGGCAGCACTGACCGGTATTAATGCTGCTGTTGTTGGTGTTTTGCTCGCTGCGCTTTATAATCCTATCTGGATTTCAGCGATTATCTCTCCGATTGATTTTACACTTGCCGCAATTTTATTCGTGATGCTGGTATTTTGGAAATTGCCACCATGGATGATAGTTGTTGCAGGGGCAATTGGAGGAACCTTGGTTTCACACCTTATCTAATGTCAAGAACAGGGGAATTGTATGGCCACAGTTCAAGTGCGCTACATTGTCCATGATGTCGCCGCAGCCATTCCGTTTTATACGGATCAATTGGGTTTCAAGCTCGAAATGCACCCGGCACCGTCCTTTGCAATGCTTTCACGGGGAGATCTTCGTCTCGTTCTCAGCACTTCAAATCCGGCAGCCGGGGACGGACAGCCAATGCCTGATGGAACCCAGCAGGTACCCGGTGGGTGGAACCGGTTTGCAATTGAAGTTAGCGATATTGTCCCATTTGTCGAGAAGCTAACAAAAGCGGGAGCACATTTTCTTTCTTGAACAAATCGATGCTTGTTCGGAACTCCTCAAGCTAGGGGTTAATGAACCATGTCTTGCAGTTATGAGAGCCACATTTGAATGTTTCGTTAATTCAATCTTCATTTTTCAAGCCAATCATGCTCAAAGAGCAAGATTCAAGAGTCATTTCATCGTAGCTTGACATCCGCATCATAGATGGTATGATCTATTTGGGACGCCACATCATTGAACCGCGGCTTGCGCTTCGCGTGGAATGGACGCCAGAAGCCGCTCGGCTCTTTTGGGCCGAAGAACCCCATGTCAAGAATTCCGTTGCCGTTAAGGTCCTCGAACGCGCTAATTGCCCAACGGCCTAGTGCTATCTTGAAGCTAAAAACCTTTTCTGTCCCCGGTCGCAATTGAATTTGCCGAACCGCTTGCTTCATAAATCCAGTTGAGTCCCACAGCATGACGTAAACGGAATGCGCGACGGATGCGCCGAGTACACGGCCCGAGATGGTGACCATCGAATCTTGCTTTGCGTCCGATGCAATTATACGGCCCAAGAACCAATCCTGCAAGGACAATAACAGACAACCTAGAAAGCTTATTCATTTTTTGCTCCCTTTAATGTATCCTGTTACAAGTTGTCCCGGCACGAGACCATTAGGGTTATCCAGCTCAATTACTGTCTCAAGAATTTTCGTATCGATGCGCTCCGTCGGATCGTCGGTTCGAGCATTCTTGCGCCCCATCATGCGGCCAATTTCAACCACTCTGCCGGTGAACTTTTTCCCGGGGTACGCATCAGCCACCGCAAACGCCGAATCGCCGACTGCAATGTGGCCAATATCGCGCTCGTCAACGTCAATCCGGACTCGCAATGCGCTCATATCACCCATCATGACGAGCGGGTCGCCGCCCGGAGTCACGTATTCACCGGCGCGATATTTCACCTGGAGAACCTCGCCATCAATGGGCGCACGTACCGCCAGCCGCTCCAAATTCGCTTTCGCTTGATCGAGCCGCGCGCGCGCCGCTGCGATGTCTTCATACCGTGAACCGGCTACCATCGCCCGGCTGCGCGACTCGCTCGCGTCGAACATACGGCGATCGCTCTCCGCCTGCCGTCGCGCTCTGTCAAGCTCATCGGCGGTAGCAGCGCCGCCTTTTGCCGCTTGCTCGGTGCGACGAAGCGCTTCGGCCGACAGGTCCGCCCGAGCCCGTGCCGCTTCCGCGTCGCTGATCGAGGCCTCAATATCTTCCTTGCGCTGACCATGCATCGCTTTTTCGTAATCATATAGTGCGACTTTCAGTGCAGCCTGCTCCGGTGCGTCCTCAAGCTGCACGAGCAGTGCTCCGCGCTTTACCCTGTCGCCTTCATGGACAACAATTGCGGCGATTCGTCCCGGAACTGCGGCGGCGACCTTGGTCGCTGGCTGGCGCGGCTCCACGATGGCATTTCCGGCAACCAGGCCGGGCCCGGGAATTACCATGCGTTCATCGGCTTTCCCTGCGGCTGTACTTGTTCGCTCGGCTTTGACAATATCCTTCTTTTGAGGCGCTGTCGACGGTCCGCTCGCAAGCGACCGTACAATGAACGATATCATCAAGACCATTCCCACTATTCCAAGGTAGATACCCCATGATTTGCGTTTCATAGCGACTCCTTTTTTATTTGTCCATCTTCAAGGTTTACGATTCGATCTGCGAGGTTGTGGATTCGCGGATCATGTGTAACGACCACCACGGTTGAACCATGGATGCGCGCGAGGTCTTTGAGTAACTCAGTGACCTGCAATCCGGTCTGGCCATCCAGGTTTGCCGTAGGCTCATCGGCAAGAAGAAGTGGCGGATGACCTGCGAGCGCGCGCGCTATTGCGACACGCTGGCGCTGACCACCCGAAAGATCTCGTGGGAGCGAGTCAACTTTTTCCGCAATTCCCACCTCCGCGAGCATTTTAGCGGCCTCGCCTTGAGCATTCTTAGGTTCCCATCCGCGCAGCTCGAGAATGAGAGCGATATTTTCGCTTGCAGATAACGAGGCTATCAGGTTAAAACCCTGGAACACAAAGCCGATCAGACTCAACCGCAGTGACGGCAGTTCGTTTTCACGTGCGTTGCTGACATTGCGGCCGAAAATGGTAACGTTCCCGGTAGTGGGACGAAGCACGCACCCAAGGATCGACAGAAGCGTCGTCTTTCCGCTGCCCGACGGGCCGGAGATCATGACGAACTCTCCTGCAGCAGCGCAGAAGTCGACATCCTTCAGAGCCTCGAAGGCGACAGCGCCCCAACCATATACTTTACTGAGCCCATTGACATTAATGACACACGGGCGTTCATTTGTGTTTTTCATCGGAACACCATCCCAGGTTCAAGTTTACGAATGCGTGAAAGGGCAAGCAAGGAAGCAAGCCCGCATAAAAGGACCATCAATAAAGGCGTACAGGCATATGTCTGCCATGGCAGTACCAGAGCCAATTTGGGCGAACGCATGAACCCGGCTATAGCCGAAATTTGTGTTAGTCCGATAAGCGAGCCTAAGAGCCCGTAAAATGCCGATTGAACAAGCAGCAACAACGCCAAATCTTCATTACGGCAGCCGATTGCTTTCAACGTACCGAATTCTCTGATATTGTCAACAACGGCGGAAAACATTGATAACGAGACAATGACCAACCCGACAATGAGCCCGAACGCCGTCGACATGGCAGTTGTTGCTCCAATGCCGGTACTCACGAGTAAATAGCGCAGCACCCGATTGTGAAATGCAGGGGTGCTCAGAACCAAATAATCAGGAGTTCGTGCCTGTAGGGTAGCGGCAACCGAGTCGGGATTGTTTCCTGGTGCTACACCAACAAGAACAAAGCTCGTTTGGTCTGACGGAGTGCCCAAGAGGACTCGCGCATAATCGTATTCGGCGAATGAATACGATGGAGCGAATGGCAATAACCCCCAGGTGAAACCGCCTACAACGGTGCGATGTCCGTTTACCTCGCGTACGCTGCCCATATTGAGGCCGCCCAGCTTATCGCGCTCAGAGTCTTCAAAGATCATGACATCAGGATTGCGTAGTGCATCAACCGAACCGGCGACGATGTTCCATGGTCCGCCATGCCAATAGGGAGCTTTTGTTCCGACTATCGTCACTTGCTCACTTCCGCCGCTGGGCAATGAAACCGACCCTCCACCAAAAAGAAGCGGCTCGGCCCATGCCACACCCGGTGTCGTTCGCGCCTCGTAGAGAGAAGCCATTGCGACTGGTTTCCCCGGCTGCAATGTTTGTGTCGAGGCAGGCACGATCCACAGGTCAGCACCTGCATTGTCGATGAACATGGTGTTTTTCGAAAGTAGACCAAGAAAAACCCCAAGTTGTTGGTTGGCCAGAACCACGGCGAAGAACACACCGAACAGTGTTCCGGCGAACTTCAGTTTGTCATGAAACATCATCTTTGTTCCCACATGGAGCATGGTGCGCAGACGTAGAATGCGCGTCGGACGATGTGTTGCCAAAGCATCGGTTGCGCCCACAAGGTTGGATAATTGTTGGTTTTTCATTTTGCCTCCAGGGAATGACCGGCGCTCAACCGAAGGGATGCTCGTGCTGAGGCAAGATCCGCCTCTGCCTGAATCTGGGTGACTTCAGCGGCGAAAGCATCCCGTTCTGCTTGCACTACGTCAAGCAGCGTGGCCTTGCCGGAGGAATATTTTTCTCGGGCAACGGAGAGCGCCAACTGTGATGCGTCAAGGGAGCTGCGTGCCGCACGGCTCTTTTCGATCTGTGTGCGGACGTGGTGCCAGTCATCAAAGATCGTCTGTCCTGCCGTTTCACGTGCCCGATCATAGCGAACAGATGATGCTTCGGCTACAGCCCGTTGTGCGCGAGATGCCTGAAAGCTGGACACGTCGAGGAGCTTCCAGGAAGCGAGAAACTCAATTGCATAATAAGGGGATTGGCCGAACCCGGTTGCGTCCGTTGCGCGCTCGGTGGCTTGGGCGGAAACAGTCGGGAACAACGCCGATTGTGAAGCGGCTGCAGTGAGTTTTGCCGCGCGCCTGTCGTATGATGCGGCTCTCACCGATGGCAACGAATCGATCCCTGTTATCCATTCTGCGAGAGGCTGCTCGTCACGAAGATCATCCATCGGCAATGCCGTTGAATCTTTGACCGGATCACCTTCGGGAACAAGCCCGGTAAGGGTTTCGAGTGAGCGCTTTAATGTTATGGTCGTATAATCTGCGTCCTGTATTGCTTGTCGATCCCGCTCCACTTCTGCGAGAGCCCGTTTCAGATCCAATTCCGAAGCCAGGCCAGCATTGACACGTGTTTCGATAAAACGAGCGTTGTCCTGGGCCGCTGCAAGTGTACGCCGAGCTGCGCGCCCAACCGCGCTTGCACCAATGATTTGGTAGTAGGTCTGCGCTACCGTCTTCTGAACTTCGAGCATGGTGGCTGCCATGCGGGCTTTCTGTGCTTCACGGTTGGCCCCGGCGGCACCGATGTTGTCCCATGCGGCAACGTCAATGAGGGTGAGAGCGGCAGTAAAGGATGCATCCCGCTGATCGACCGGAGTAATGATGACATTCCGGGTCGGCAGAGTGCCACCAACTGCTGGTGCCCCTGTGGGAATAATTGCTTCGCCAAGATATTGGTTGCGGATATAGTCGGCTTGGGCGGTCACCGACGGAAGAAGACGCGCCCATGCCTGGCTGGTTTCATGCTCCCGCTGCACTGCTGTAGCACGGGCCTCCCTATAGTCGAAGTTGCGCTGCGCCGCATGGTGGAGGAAATCGGCGAGTGGCTGGAGCGCATGTGCCTGAATTGGAAGAAGCAGGCACAACGAAAAGAGATAAATAATTATTCGCTCAATTATTAATTTACCAAAAAAAACGTCTCTCTTGTTCCTTTGACTTATCATGGTTGTAGTCCTTTCCAAAGAATGTCAAATAGCAATAATGCAAAGCTAATGCCAAGGAATTAATGATTAGCCGCTCAATAAATAATTTTCTCACCCTGTTTCCCTTTCGCGTTTCTAATAATAATTTCGCATTCTCCTAAACAATAGCTGTTGTCACGGGCGCAGCCCATGCCATAGTGTGTCGACAAGTTGCCGAACGAATTCGCTTCGTGACGGTGAAGGACCTTTATCCCTCAACTTTGCACCAGTCACCTGCTCGAATGCGAAAAACCAAAGTGCACCACCAAACGTCTGCGCCACAACAAATGGGTCGACGAGTCGGATTCGCTTTAAGGCAGCTTCGGCCCGTAAGTATTCCACGAGTACTTTTTGACCTCGGACCCCTCTTTCACGGTACTGATCGGCCATGCTTTCGCCACGCTCTGGTCCCGGATTGGCCCATGCCATCATCTGGTTTGGAACAGTGACGAAAAACCGGTCAAGTAAGATATCTCCAATTTCAACAAGAGTTCTTTGAACAGACCCCTTACCGGCACGCTGTCGAGGGTCAAACTGTCGCGGTTGTCCACCAGCATTATTTCCTGCATTCATCGCTGCGGTAAAAAGAGCTTCCTTTGTACCGAATCTCTGGAAAAGAATGCCTGATGATACGCCGGCACGCTTGGCAATTGCCGCTGAGGTTGCGCGAATTCCATGAGCGAGGAACTCAGCTTGAGCGGCTTTGAGAATTTGATTATTGGTGATTGTAGCTATTCGTGCCATAATTGACTCCTCAATTATTAATACAAATTATTATAATAGATTATTTGCATTCAATCTTCTATTGGCCGCACTAGATTATTTTGGATAGCGGTAGTCCCGCACTTCATAATATCAATCAATATATCAAAGGCCAATTGCTCAAAGCAATACAACTATAATACAGTGCCCGTGCTATGGAAAAATTGCATCCATGGTACTCGAATAGGGAAGAACGCCCTACCCCGATGATTTCTCAATAATAGCCGTTCTGTTTTGTAGATCCTTTTAAATAACCACGGGACATTTTCTTTTACGACCACTGAAAACCA